>CALBGF010000237.1 GCA_937893635.1 uncultured Mollicutes bacterium
AAACTTTTATAATCGGATGCCTTTTTACCAACACTAATTTATATTAGTGGTAGAAATATCAAGATTATTAAAGGAAGGATTAAATAGTAATCAATGAACGATATCTATTTATGTAGGATTAGTAAAATGAAAAGAGAATTTCAATTATCATGTGAATCAACTGTGGACTTACCATATTCTTATGTGAGTGGTAGAAACATTAAGGTGCTTTTTTATACTTATCTTGTTGATGGAAAAGAATTATTAGATGATATGGGACAAGATGAAAACACCCTTGTACAATTTTATAAATATTTAGATGAAGGAAAGATTCCTTCGACATCACAACTTAATGAATTTCAATATGAAGAATTTTTTAGAAATATTTTAGAAAGTGGAAAAGATGTATTTCATATTTGCTTTGGTACAGGAATGACTGGATCATACTTTAATGCTATAAAAGCAAGAGATAAATTACAAAATGAATATAAAAATAGAAAAATTATTGTCATAGATAGCTTATGTAGTTCATCAGGATATGGTATGCTAGTAGATGATGCTAAAGATATGTTTGATGAAGGAGTTGATTATGAAGAAATTATTAAATGGCTTGAAGAAAATAAAAATAGGATTCATCATCAATTCTATTCCACAGATTTAAAATATTATCGTCGAACAGGTCGAATGTCTGGACCAGTAGCAAGTATTGCCACCGTTTTAAGAGTTAACCCAATTATGCGTCTTAATAGCAAAGGGAAAATAATTGCTTATGATAAAGCAATTGGTAAAAAATCAGCGATTAAGAAAACATTAGATACTATGGAACTTCATTGCGATAATGGTAAGGATTATAGCGGAAAATGTTTTATTTGCCATTCAAATAATTTAAAAGATGCATTATTAACAAAAGAGAAAATTAAAGAAAGATTCCCACATATTAAAGGTGAAATAAAAGTTTGTGATATTGGACCAATCATTGCGTCTCATGCTGGTCCTGGTACCATTGCGGTATTCTTTCATGGAGATGAAAGAGTAGAATAAAATTTATAATAGGAGGATATATGAAAAAAATTGAAAATATTAAAATGTCAGAAAAAATTAAAAACATTATTCTTATTTTATTAGGTAGTGCGCTTGTGGCATTATCAAATTCGATATTTATTGTTCCGTTTAATCTTGTAAAAGGTGGGATGACTTCAGTATCGATGATGGTTTCTAATCTTTTATATCCATTAACAAATACAAATACTACTGATATAGTTTTATGGGTTATAAATATCGGACTTTGGTTTGTGGCTTTATTCTTTATTGGTAAGAAGTTTGCTATGTCCACACTAGTTGGCACAATTGGTTATTCAGTGTTTATGTCATTATTCTTAAGATTAGACTTAGTTAGTAAGTTTGGACTTATGAATTATTATGAAAGTGGAGATCCAACTGCAAAACTAATTTTGTTTGGCTTAGCGGGTGGCGTTATTGATGGATTTGGTGCTTCACTTTGCTTTATGGGTAAAGGTTCTACCGGTGGAAGTGATGTTATTTCAGTATCATGTGTTAAATATTTAAATATGAAACAAGATGTAGCGACACTAAGTATTGATGTAATTACTATTGTCCTTGGCTTTATTATATTCCAAAGTTGGGAAAGTCTTTTGGTTGGTATATTATCAGCTTTAATAACTTCTGTAGCTATTAAAAATATTTATGGTAAGTACAACTCAATTTATATCATTGATGTTTTAACTACCAAAGTTGATGAGATTCAAAGAATAATATCGGATGAATTTCATGATACAAGTACTATTTATACAGTAGAAGGTGGATTTTCTAAAGAGCCAAAAAAAGTTGTTCATTGTGTATTAGTATATAAAGAAGCCAAAATGCTTAAAGCCATGGTTCCAGAAATTGATAAAGATGCTTTCTTAACAGAATATGAAACAACATCAGCGTATGGTGGCTCAACTTATGATGCATATATATCTGATAAAGCCAAAGAAAAAATACTAAAAAAATTAAAATAAATTG
>CALBGF010000238.1 GCA_937893635.1 uncultured Mollicutes bacterium
CAACCGTAAATTATAATTTTACTCTTGTATTACTAAGATGCTTAAAAGCCACTCAGTCATGGGTGGCTTTTTTAGTCGTTAAAAAACTGCTTTAGTATGTAAAGCAGTCATAAGTGTTATTACTAGTTTATTAGAATATATTATTTGGATTATTTTTTTTAGACACTAAATACAGCATAGAATTTTCTAAACCAGGATATATACTTTTTTCATTAATACCTAAATAATCAAGTTCTTTTAAAATATCTATTTTTGCTTTTGCCGGTATAATCAAATGACATTCTACGCATTTCTCTAATTCTTTTTTTGACAAATCTTTATCTAATCCAAAAATAGCAAAACACCCATCTTGAGCTTTTATTCTCTTATTATCTTGATTACAAGCAACAAATTGAAATGTTAATAAGTCTTGTGGCACAATTTCAAAATCAAACGTAGGATATTCACTTCTAATTTCATGATACAAATGATGAATTGAAATGTTTGTGTCATATGTTTTTTTATCTAATGTTTTATCTCTAGTATTTTTACAAAACTTTAAAATCTCATTTTTATCATTTTCGTTTAATAATGGTAATGATGCTAGACATAATACAGTATCACTATTATGATGCTTCATTTTATTAATACTTGTTTTAACCACTATAACATCACCATCAACATCATGTCCATCTCTGCATGCAAAATAAAGTGCCACTAGCATATTTTTGCTAAAATCTAGTAACCTTGTTGGTAGTCCAAAATGCTGAAGTTTAACCAAATTAGATAAATGATCTTTTTTGCCAAATTCTTCAGGATAATCAATCATGATTTTATGATAATATTTTGATTCTTTTCTTAAATTATCATTTCTAAATAAGCTCGGCGTTAATTCATAAGTTAAATTGCAATGGCCACGAAATAGTAAAATTTTATCTTTTTCATAGCATTTTTTTACTGCTTGATAAAATTCAATAAAGTTATTACAAAATGTTCTTTTCATATTTTTATTGTTAAATTCGATCATCTTGATATCCACATGATATTACTGAGATACATTTATTATTATTTTTTAATAATGCACTAATTTCGTTTAATAAATCACTAACATTCTTTAATGCAATTTTGTCTTTTTCATTATTAGAATCATCATATTCAAATTCAAAAATATATTCTTGACCATCTTTAACAACACCAAACAAATCATGTGACAATTCAATTTCATATTTGTCGACAAAAAAACGCTTTTTATCATTTAAGTCGTTTGGAAACCAATATGATAAATATTCTTTTTCTAAAAACTCATCAACTTGCTTTAATTCAACAAACACAGAATTATTTGAAGCTTTAAATTCCACTACTCTTCCTTTTATATAAAAATTAATCATTATAATATTTCCTCCTTATCTTATGAACTTGTACTTTCATTATTTGAATTGTTATTGCCTTTAGTGCCTTTATCAT
The DNA here is from genome assembly GCA_937893635.1 of uncultured Mollicutes bacterium. The sequence goes on from CALBGF010000238.1 coordinate 1,444, forward strand.
CATAAGGCGCTAACATCTTTGTGAGTGCCTCATCATAAGGATTAATTCTTTTAAATCCGGTTGTCAAACATTTGCAAATAATAATAGTCAAACAAATAATTGCTGTTATAATTATCATCACACAACTAGCAACTAACACATACGCAATGCGTCCACCAATATTGTTAGAAATCAAACGTAAAAAATGTGCTAATACAAAAATCGATAAAATGCTTATCAATAACATCGCCCATATGACAATTGCTACAATTATCCAATTGTTTTTTACTTTACAATCTACATTTGTTGTTTTTTTACTCATTTTCTTTTACCTCTCGCTTCTAGTTTTACTCTTTCCCATTCATTTTTTAATAGATTTTGTGTAACTGCCATTAATGATTCTTTTAATACTCTATATTCTTCATCATCGATTTCTTCATAGGCTATTTTATTGATTAGTAGATACACTTCCTGATGTCTTTTTTCGTTCATGTTTAATCTCATTATGATTTTATTTTTAGCAATATGATATTCCTTCATAAGTTCAATATATTTATCATCAATTTTTCCTTTTTCAAATCTTAATATATCCGCGATTGCTAAAAAATTTGCAATTTCATCTCTCCATATATTTATCCAATTATTTCTGCTTTTTGAAATAGTTTCTGCAAATAAACTTTTATATGAAAATCTATTTGATAAAACACCAACAAACATTGTTGCAAAAGCGCCAATAAAAGCACCTATTAACGTAAACATTATTTCTTTAGCCATAATCATCACCTCTTTCTTACATTTATTTTTGAATCAAGTTGATTTTTACTTAAAAATTAATTGTTTTTATAATTCCACACTACTGCACAATTCGATGAATTCCAGGAATCAGTCCATCCTTTTGGCATAGATGTTGCTTCACAATAAATTGTTAATGATGTACAACCTCTAAAAGCATTGCTTCTAGCTGCCGTAACACTACTAGGAATAATAATACTTGTCAAAGATGTACAATAAGAAAATGCATATGTTCCAATTATTTTAACACTATTTGGTATAACAATATTTGTTAACGATGAGCATCCCCTAAATGTTGATCCAGCAATTTCTGTTATTCCATTTGGAAGTACAACGCTCGTCAAAGATGTACAATTTTGGAATGCGCCATTTCCAATTGCCGTTACACTATTAGGAATACTGACACTTATTAATGATGTACAATTTTTAAACGCATAAGCACCTATTGTTGTTACATTATATGATATACCATTTATTTCTATATTATTTGTAATGACAACACTTGTCGCATCGCCTATATATTGTACCGCTATTGCTTCATTATTTTGTATAATGTAAATTATACCATTTATTTCAATTGCATTTTCAGAACTTACTCCATAATACACAGGTCGATTGCCTGCGTTCCAATTTGATTGCCATCCTTTCAATTTAGATTCCGCTTCACAATAAATTATTAAAGAACCGCAATTAGAAAATGCATTATTTTTTATTGTTGTTATACTATCTAAAATAAAAATATTTCTTAAACATATGCAACCAGAAAATGCATAATTTTCTATTGTCACCACACTAGTTGGAATATTAATTGTTTTCAACGAACTACAATCATAGAATGCATAACTTCCTATTGTTATCACACTATTTGGTATAACAACATTTGTTAACGATGAGCACCCTCTAAATGTTGATCCAGCTATTTCTGTTATTCCATTTGGAAGTGAAATATTTGTTAAAGCTGTACAATTTTCAAATGTATTATTATTGATTGTTGTTACACTACTAGGAATGACAATGTCTGTTAAAGATGTGCAGTTAGAGAACGCATAACTTCCTATTGTTACCACACTATTTGGTATAACAACGTTTGTTAACGATGAACAATTTTCAAATGCGCTATATCCAATTCTCGTTACACTATTAGGAATAGTAATATCTACCAAAGATGCACAGTTAGAGAATGCACAAGATTCAATTTCGGTAATACTATTAGGTATACTAATATTTGTCAATGAAGCATTATTTTCGAATGCTTTCCTTCCTATTATTGTTACATCATATTCCTTACCATTTATTTCTACTTTATCAGGAATAACAATTGTAGATGAATCTCCTGCATATCTTGCTACTATCGCTTCATTGTTTTGTATTATATAAATAAAATCATTTATCTCAAAACTATTATCAGATGTAGTACCATAATATACTGGCCTATTATCTGGGTTCCAATAAGAATTCCACCCATCTGGCTTAGATAACGCTTCGCAATAAATTATTAAAGAATCACACTTAGAAAACGAATAACTTCCTATTGATTGTACATTACTAGGAATTGTAATGCCTAATAAAGATGTACAGTTAGAAAACCCATAGTTTCCTATTGTTATAACACTATTTGAAAATACAACGTTCGCCAAAGATGTACAATATTCAAATGCATTATTATCAATTGTCGTTACGCCACTAGGAATGACAATGTTTGTTAAAGATTTGCAATAAGAAAACGCATAAGCTCCTATTGTTATTACACTATTTGGTATAACGACGTTTGTTAACGATGAGCACCCTCTAAATGTTGATCCAGCTATTTCTGTTATTCCATTTGGAAGTGAAATATTTGTTAAAGCTGTACAATTTTCAAATGTATTATTATTGATTGTTGTTACACTACTAGGAATGACAATGTCTGTTAAAGATACACATTTACTAAAAGTTGATTCAGCTATTTCTGTTATACTATTTGAAAGCGAAACATTTGTTAAAGATTTGCAATTAGAAAATGCGTAAGATTCAATTTTTGTAACACTATTAGGTATGTCAATTTTTATTAATGAAACACTATCTGCGAATGCTTTCCTTCCTATTGTTGTTACATCATATTCCTTACCATTTATTTGCACTTTATCAGGAATAACAATTGTAGATGAATCTCCTGCATATCTTGCTACTGTCGCTTCATTGTTTTGAACTATATAAATAATATCATTTATCTCAAAACTATTATCAGATGTAGTACCATAATATACTGGCCTATTATCTGGGTTCCAATTAGAACTCCATCCACTTTGACTTAACAAAGCCTTACAATAAATTATTAAAGAATTACAATTAGAAAACGCATAACTTCCTATTGATTGTACGCTACTAGGAATATTAATAGTTGTTAATGATTTACACTTAGCAAATGAATAATCAGAAATTTTTTCACAGCCTTCTAAAATTGTAACTTCTTTTAAACTGCTTGGTATATAACTATCGTTATAATTGTACACTGGTGTTCCAAATATATATCCAAAAATTCCATTTTCGTCTTTGCTTTTTCCTACAAATGGAATAGTAATTTTCTCTAATGCTTTACAATTTGAAAATGCACTATAGCCAATTGAAATTATATTATTAGGAATAATAACACTAGTTAATGAACTACATTTTGAAAATGCATAGTTTCCTATTGACGACACATTATATTCCTTATCATTTAGTTGTACTTTATTGGGAATATCAATTGTAGATGAATCTCCTATATATCTTGTTATTACTGCCTCATCGTTTTGTATTACATATATTAATTCATCAATTTGGAAGCTATTTTCAGAGGTTATTCCATAGTATACTGGTCTATCATTTGGATTCCAAGTAGAATCCCATCCATTTTGGCTTGACAAAGCCTTACAATAGATTATTAAAGAATCACAATTAGAGAATGTATAACTTTCTATCACTAATACACTACTAGGAATATTAATGGTCGTTAATAAGTTACATCTATAAAATGCATGATCAACAATTTTTTCACAACCATCTAAAATTGTAACTTCTTTTAAACTGCTTGGCACATAATCGCCGTTATAATAATACGATGATGCACCAAATATATATCCAAAAACCCCATTTTCATCTTTGCTTTTTCCTACAAATGGAATAGTAATTTTTTCTAATGTATTGCAATTAGAAAATGCACTCTTTCCAATTGAAATTACACTGTTAGGAACTATAATACTAGTCAATGAAGTGCATTTTGAAAATGCATAGTTTCCTATTGAAGATATATTACTTGGAATAATAATATTAGACAATTTAATACAATTATAAAACAGATAATCTTCTATTGCTGTCACATCAATAGGAATATTTACATTTTCTAATGATGTACAATTGGAAAATGCATTCTTACCTATTACTGACACACTACTAGGAATATTAATAGTTGTTAACGATATACAATTAGTAAATGCATAATCAGCGATTTTTTCATAACCATCTAAAATGGTAACTTCTTTCAAACTGCTCGGCACATAATTACCATTACTAGAATATGACGATGCTCCAAACATATATCCTAAAAATCCATTTCCCTCTTTCGTTTTTCCTACAAATGGAATAGTAATTTTCTCTAATGCTTTACAATTTGAAAATGCACTATTTTCTATTGTTTTTACACTATCAGGAATAGCAATGCATTTTAATAATGAGCAATTAGAGAATGCATTCTTTTTTATACTCATGACATTATATGTAGTTTCTTTGAATAGAATTACATCTTGTATTGTAACTACACTTGGTAAATTATCAGTATACCCAACCACAGATGATGTATTATCAACGTTATTATAAGTATAAACTATTCCATTCAATGTTACTTCTCCGCTTGCATCCCAATACACTTTACTAACGTTATAATTCCAAGTGTTGCTCCATCCATCAGATTCAGAAGAACTTTCACAATAAATTGTTAACACACAACAATTTTTAAATGCTTTCTCTCCTATCGCTATAACACTGCTTGGAATAGTAACATTTACCAAGGATTCGCATTCCCCAAACGCATAATCACCTATAGATGAAATATTATCAGAAAATACGACACTAATAATATTCGAAAAGCCATAAAATTGATAATCTCCTACCTTAGTTACAGCACTATTGATTTCTATATTTGTAACTTCTTCATAAATTTTATTATTTAACATATAAAAATGTTTTGCATATGTCATTGGATTAGCATTTTGATTGCTAAATGTTATGTTACACCAATTTTCAATTGATCCTTCATAATAGACATTTTCTAATGATAAACATTCATTAAATGCATTTTCTTTTATTGATAATACGCTAGTTGAAATTGTGATATTTTTTAACGATGCGCAACCACTAAAAGCATTATTTTCTATTACTTTCACATGATTATTAAGAATTACATTTTGTAAATTATTATTACTAAACGACGCTATTTCAGTTACTTTTATATCATTTATATACATTGGTATCGTACATGATGCTAAATCACTTTTATAACCAATTATTGAATATTCATTATTCTTAATAACATACTCAAAACAATTAGGTTTGCTTTCATCTTTCCAGTGAGCATATAAAGTCATATTGTCATTTATAGTATAATTAGTTTCGACCTTGTCAGTCATATTTTCATCACTATACCAAGAATCAAATTCACTTTCCGCCCTTATCGGATTATTAATTTCTTTCAAAATAACTGTTCCGTACTTATACGATTCAGTAGGGACTTTTTCACCATTATTTAAAATAAAATTGACATTATAAATAATTCTGTAATAGTAATAGTTAACTATTGTTGTACCATCTGCATTTATATTAACAATTTGAATCTTAGGATTTTCAAATCCAATTATCATTTTGATATCCGGAGATACGACTGTATCTGATATTCCAGCAAGAGTTTGTTTTTCTAAAAGTTTAAATGTGCCATCTAAGTTTTCTTGATAGTGATTTACGATATATGTTGTGTCATTTCTAGGTGTCCAGTGGGCAACTAAATTAATGTTTTTATTGTATTTCCAAATTCCAGAGTTTAATATTAAATTTTCTTCATCATACCAACCAGCAAAATCATAACCTACTTTTGTTGGAATTTCTAAAGCGTAACTTGAATCAAACGTAAATTTGTCACTGTCTTTACTAATTTCTCCTCCGTCAGCGTCATAAAAAACTTCATATTCTTTTGCTTCCCAACAAGCCGTAAAATGTTTATTCCCCATACTTCCAGCATGTATAACATAATTAGGATTAGGATTTGCTGTCTCTGATATTTCTGTCCATCCTAAAAAAGTATATCCCATTTTAACTACACTAGTAGGCAATTTTACATTTTCATTAATTGTATATGAAGTCGGCAGTTTTGAAGTTTGAGTTCCACCATTTAAGTCATATGTTATGTTATATTCAATTACTTCCCAGCTAGCTTTTAAAGATATATCAGCGTTATATTTTCCTTTTTTTGAATTAATATTATAATCAGTTAATACCCATCCATAAAAATCATATCCATCTCTAGAGGCTTCATCACCAATATATTTTGATTTTTTAATAATTGATGTTTTATTATCTGGTGTTCCACCATTACCATCATAAGTAACGTTTACTGTGCCACCAATATCATAGATATACTCTATACCTAATTCATAATTTTTTTGATTAAAAGCTTTTCCAGCTTTAACAACGGATAATTGTTTTTTAGCATCACTAAAACTAGATATCTCATTTAATGTTGTTTCTGCTAGATCATAATTTCCATTTTTGATGTAAGACATTGCTTTATTATACTTACCTAATGGTATAAAAACAGCAAATACTAAAACCAAGGCAATAACAATAGCTAAAAACGATGGGATACCAATTTTTAGACTCATCATAGTTTTTTTCTTTTTCATTTCAGTGTTTTTTTGAATGGTTAAAATATTTTGTTTATAGTCTTCTATTAAATCAGAAGAATTTTTATAATCTTTTATTTCATTTAAAATATCAATAGCGGAATCATATGATCTTATTGTGCCTAATTCAGCAATTTCAATTGCTTTTTTATAATCCTCATTTTTATGTTTTAAAATGCGAATTCTATTTATTTGCTCTTTTGAATCTTTATAATCACCAAGTTTTTTAAATGCTGCAATGCTCGAATCAAAATTATCTTGTTCTAATAGTTTAATTGCTTTTTCATATTTACTATTTAAAAATGCATCAATTTTTTCATTGCATTTTGTAATCATTTGATTTGTATCTCTATGACCTACAATAGTATTAAAAATTTTAATTGCTTCTTCATAGTATCCTTCAGTAAATTTTTCATATGCTTGATTATAAATTTTATCTTTTCTTTTTGTTTCAATATTATTTTTTATTTGATTCGTATATGATTCAAGAGTTCTTCTATAATTATAATCTGCAAACTTTAAAGCATTATTAAAATTATCATAATTATCTAGTGGAGTATATAAAGAACCTAAATCTTTCTCATCTTTTAGTTCTAATTCAATAAGTAACAACATAATATATGCTTTTGAATTTTTTGGATCATTATTTAAAGCAGTATCTAATAATTCACTTGCTTTTTCATATTTGCCATTTGAAATTAATATTTCGCTTCTTTCCACTAATGAATCAACATTCACACTATTCTGTATAATTGTAGTTGTATGTTCATGTTCTACCGCTTTCTCTTGACGATTAAAAATCTTATCAATTCCCCTTATTAAGTCTTGAATAAAACCTAATTTATTCATATCTTGAGATTGAAAATTCAAAAGTTCATCTGGTAATTCATATGCATCCATATCTCGATAACATGGAATTATATATTTTTTAGTATTTCCTTCATTAATTATAGACAAATATCTTGACCATTCATTTTTAACCCAAACCGCATTAAAATATTCTGGCTTTGTACCTATAACAAGCATAACTTTAGCAGAATTTAAAGCAGAGAATATATATGGCTCGTATTGGCTTCCCAATTTTGATTCAAGTGTAATTCTTGCAAAAAATACTTTGTAGTTTTTCTTAGTTAATTCTTCATAAATTTCTTGTGCTAAAAGTGAATCTCTTGTGCGTTTTGAAGATTCATCTGTCTCTTTATAACATATAAAAATATCATATGGTGATTCATTTTGTGAAACAGCTAAAATTCCTTTCTGAATTTTATTGATTGCTTCTGCTTCACTTTGATATATTTTTTTAGAAATAACATCACTATTATCAAGTGCTGCTTTATAATCAATATCATCAAAAATAGGTTTAAATTGTGTTCGGTGACAAGTTGGAATCTTTTTCCCAGTATTTGGATCATCAACATATTCAATACCATATCTACAAAGCAAAAGTCCCCAATGTGCTTCTGCATCATTAGGGCATTCATTAATAATATTTTCATATGTAAACATTGCTTTATCAAATTCATTATTTAATCGCAAACTATTCGCGCGATTATGTAAAGCAATTAATTTATTATTATCTTTAATGTTAGGAACAGTTTGTGTTGTACCACAAAACTCACATTCGCAAGTCGTAGTGCCTTCTTCTACCTCAATAGTTCCTCCACACATCTTACATTTAAATTGTGCCATGATAAATCATCCTTCTACTTATTTAATTTATTTTTAAGATTTCTATTATTAACTAAATCAGTAATTTTTTTAATGTATTTTGATGTTTCTTCATAGTTTTTATTAGAAATAGAATCTTTTAAAAAATCATAATTTTGTTTAATTTCTTTATCTATCAAGACTGTTTCTTTATTTTCAACTGGATCACTATAGACTATTAGTTCTTTTAAATCATTAATACTTTTTTTCAAAGGTTGATAATCAAAAGAATCTGCTAAAATCCTAATGTCGATTTTTAATTCGTTCATAAATTTCGTTTGTTTTTTTATTTTGGATTCTTGATTCTTTATTTCTGTTTTTACACCTTCAGTAATTAAAACGCCAATTATTCCTAAAACAATTATTATTAATTGAACAATTATATAAATCCATAACGGTATTTCAATAAAAACATTTAAAATTGTCATTAATAACATAAAAATCAAAGAAGCAATTAAATAAATTAGTCCAACTTTAATTACCGGTAACCCATAAATTTTACTTTTTGGAGAGTTCTTTTTTAAAAATGTATCTTTTGTTGTATAAAGTTGCGCAACAAACGAAAATATAGTAAAAATATAAACACAAATATAAATCGGTAAGCTTTTATGAGGAAATGGAATAACAAAATACGCAACAGTATAAACAATCATAGATAAAATAATGATAGGTATTAATCTAAATTTATTTTTCATTTCTATTCACCTCTTTTATGTCCGCAATTAGGACAAAATGGAGTTGTAATTCCTTTTTGACCACATTGGCAATCCCATGTTTGATTTTCAATTACTGGTTTTTTATATCCACATTGTGGGCAAAAGGCTGTTGTAGCATGATAATGACAATTAGGACATTCCCATGTATCATTATTTTTTATATCATTAACTTGATTAGATTGTTCACCATTATTAACCGGAGTAAACGCTGGTTTAATGGCATTTTTCACATTGGTTGCTACTTCTCCCATTACTCCAAGACCAACACCTAATCCAACCATATTATTAACAACACCTGGAATGTTACCATTCATATTTCCTTGATGCTCCATAGCGGCAACTGCAACTTGTCTTTGTGTTTCTTGTTGATAAGTATAACCTTTCATTTGCATTTCTTTTGCTTCTGCTTCAGCTTGTAAACGATATGCTTCTGCCTTTGCTTGAGCAGCAATAACTTCTTCTTGTGCAGAAGTTTGGGCTTCAACAATCTTTCTTTGTTGTTCAGCCATAGCCACATTCTTTTTAATTTGTTCTTGGCGAACTAATAAATATTGCTCAGCATATTGTTCCTTCATTTTTCTGAAGTTAGGATCATCATCTGGAGTTAAAATAGTAGTAATATAAAATTCCGGCATTTCTAAGCCATAATCATTTAAAACCAAATTAATTGAATTTTTTAATAATTCTGAAAGTTGTTCAATATATTCATCTATTTCTAAAATGTTTATAGCTTGCTCCCTTATAGTCTTAGCAAGTAGTGATTTTACCTTAGAAACAACTAAAGCCTTAAATTTTCCAACCATTCCTTTAGTAGAATAGTCAGTTCCTCCAAATATTTCACCCTGAGAAAAGCCCTTAGTAGTTCCAACAACTTTAAGAAGTAATTTTCTACCATTATTTATTCTTATTGAAAATTGTCCACAAGCTCCTAGTTCTACATGTAAGCCTGAAGCAGGGTCAAAAAGGCGAATTTTAGAATCAGTTCCCCATTTAATACCCATTTGAGTAGTTAAATTAATGTAATAAACTTCTGAATGAAAAATACTATTGTTATCAAAAGAAAGTTTAAACGCTTCTTTTAATAGTGGAATATTTTGTGTTTCTAAAGTATGGCGACCCGCACCAAATGTATCTAATGCTTGGCCATCTTTGAAAAATATTGCTTCTTGAGATTCATGGACAATTAATTGTGTTCCATATTTAAAATCTTCAAAAGGATGTTTCCAAATCAAAACATCATTCGGTCCCTCATATTTAATTATTTCTATATTTTTATTATCTTTTATTTGTTGTTTTTTAAGTTCTTTTTGAATATCAATTTCCGTATCACATAACGGGCAAGTACATTCAGTAGCATACTTATCGACTCCCAATTCGCAACCACAAGTTGGGCAAACTATTTCAACATTATTTGCATTACCATTTTTAGCGAATAAGCTTTTCTTACAAACTGGGCAAATGGCTTTGTCCCCTTTTGATTGGTCATAAGTCACAACATTTTCACAATGCGGACATATTACTGCTTTCATACGATCTTTTTTAACATCAATAACATGACCACAACTACACTTAATTTCTTTTTTACCAAATAATGATTTAGCAACTTCATTATATGTACCACAATTAGGACATTCAATAATATATTTTTTCATACATACCTCCGCAAAAAAATATTTTTCCATAACAAAAACATTCACTTGTCTTTTAAAAATTAATTTCTACTACTTTTTATGTCGCCCCCACTTCTAAAATAGTTCACACAAAAATTTTTGGTCTTTGGTCAATTAATATTGTACTTTAGTATTTTTATAAAGTCAACTTTTACATTTATCATAGTAAATATATAGTTGACTAATTATTTTTTAACTGGTGGTGATTTTGATAATGATTGGCGAAACAATACGTGAATTAAGAGATAGTTTTAATATCAGTCAAGTTGAATTAGCAAAAAATTTAGGCGTAACAAAACAATGCGTATCTAATTGGGAAAATGACAACATACTTCCATCAATAGATATGCTCATAAAAATATCAAAATTTTTTAATGTAACAACTGATTATTTGCTTGGATTAAAAGATGCAACGACAATAAATGTTGATGGTCTTACAATATCAGAAATAGCCCATGTAAAACTAATTATTGACGATTTAAAATCAAAAAAGTAAATATAGTTTTAAATGCTTAATATGCAAATATATTTTAATTTCACTAAAATATTTTCCCTTTATTTGTTAAAAAATGAACTGATTCATCGACCAGTTCATCTTTTTATTATTTATAACTTATTTCATATAAATATAGGCCTTGTGTTCCACCATAAGATAAAACACTTAAATACAACTTACCATTTAGTTCTACTAAATTTTGTACATTATATGAGCCATTCGCTCTATTTAAAATATCATTAGAATCAACTTCAATAGTAACTGTTTTGATTTTATTACCAGACCAATTAAATATTTGAATTTCACTAGCTAACCAACCATCGTGATTAAATAAAGCATAGATATATTCATTATCAGCATATAAAGTTTGGAATGTTGCTCCTTTTTCTGGTGACTTATCAAAATCAGTAAAGAAGTCACTTGTATGTTCCGCTCCTAAGAAAATTGAGGAGATGACATTTTTATCTTTATCGGTTATATACATTTTATTTGATGCACTAAAGACATATTGTTTGGTATATGCATTATATCCTAAAGAATCAACTTTATTATAATTAGAAGTTCCATTACTAAATGTGATTGGATTAATATCACTTTCTAAACTTAATGATTTAGCATCAAATACTTTCATATCACTATTTTTATTAACAATTAAGTAAATAAAGCCATTTTGATAAAACAAATTATAATCTTCTTGCCAGTTATTAGTATCAAACACTTTTAATATGTCGGATGATGCCACTACTTGCTTAGATTCTAAATCATATTTAACAATTGTAACATATTGCCTTCCATTACTAGTCAAAGCGTAATATAAGTAAGTACCATCTGTACATCCGCCTTCTACAGAATATAAGAATACTTTATTACCTTCATATTCTTTAGTTATCGTAAGTGAAGAAGAAATTAAATTGTTTTCAAAAGCAACATCTTTTCCTTCTTTTAAAGAACTTTCCACATATCCACCTAATAAACTCTTATCAAATGTTGCCACTTCATCTAACTTCATAGTTAACTTACTTACAAACATACCAGTATTGCTACCATTATAAGCGCGACCTACTAAATATGTATTGCCATTAGCAAATACCATATTTTGTACTGTTCTATTAGTTGATGGAGTTAAACCAATTGAACAATCAACAATTAAGTCTTCTCCTACTTTATTACCATTCCAATCATACATTTCAATTAAAGCATTAGTAACCGATTCATTTTCATCACGGTATAAAGCATAAATATAGTCTTCATCACTAGAAACAGAACGGAATAAATAACCTGACTTGTTGAACTTAAGTGTTACATTTTTATCAATAATTGTAGTTCTATCTTCTTTATAGAAATTAACATTATGCCATTTATCAACAACAACATATTCTCCAATAAACTCATTATAAGATGCATCAATGCTATTACTACCTAAACTCACACCTTTTTCTATTAATTCTAAAGTATCAGAATCATAATAGGAAACTTTATTATCTAAAGTAAATATTCCAATTTTTCCATCTTCATAAAATAATTTATTAAAGTCTCTTCCATCAGTCATCCAAGATCCTTCAACATAACCAGTATCTACTTTATCACTACTTTTAATAACTTCATTAGTGGTGAAATTAAATTTAACAATTGTCGTACTAGCTCCACCAAATCCACTAGTGGCGAAATAGCCGTATTCTCCATCACTACATCCACCTTGTACGTCTTTCCCTGAAGTTACTTCACTTTTACTTGCTTCATATATCTTATTAGCGGTTATTTCTTTAGTTAAATTATTAGATGTTGTAATTTGTTCATATTCACCTAAACTAATAGATTTATCTTCTAACATTGTTACATCCAAATAATCAATGTTAATAGAGGCCATTGTGTCATCATAATTACGAAGTCCACTGTCTTTAATACTTAATGTAATCGTGTTATTTCCGCCTTTAATAAATACATTATTAAGAACTACATCATAATAAACTTGCGATACTTTAGTTTTATCACTTGAATTACCAATGCGTTCAATAAGTGCATCTTTAGAAATCATTTTTGTCGAACCATTAACATTAATATTTAATAATTTATTAAGTTGTAATTCTTCCGTGTGATAATTACTTCCATCAAGTAATAAATAATTAGAAGCCACTCTTAATTTAAGTGTAGCGCGAACGTTACTTTTTGATGCGAAATTGAATTTCAAATTTGAACCTGCACTTAAATTACCAACATAATTAATTACATTGCCAGCAACATATTCATTATTAACAAAATTATATGTAGTTGCTGATAAGACATTACCACCACTAATAACGGCATTTTCGCCTTTATTGCGTTTAGTAATTTCACTTTCAACTTCACAAGTTATATCTTTATTATTAGCTGCACCAATAAGTAAGTTAACTTGTTTTCCAAAATTTACAATGTTTTCTTTATCTAATACTTCATATTGATCTCTATTTAATTTAATATAGTTACCAGAATCAAATTTTCCCATAACAACTAAATTGCTCAAATCTGCCTTAGCGTAAGTTTCATCAGCAAAAGCAATTGCTTTTCCAGAAATAACATCCATACTAATTAGTTTACCATTAGAAAATTCTCCTGCTTTTAATACACTAATATCAACTTTTCCGTTTAAAGTAACTCCGTTAAATTTATAAGAAACATTCCAAGATTTATCACTAACTTTTAATGGTGTTATCGTGTCCACCACTAACTTA
>CALBGF010000239.1 GCA_937893635.1 uncultured Mollicutes bacterium
CCTTTATAGTTAACTTGATTTACAACGTGACAGTTCTTAGAAAGTTTGAAAATATAATCGCCTTTATCAAGTTCATAACCTTTATGACCATTGTTATTTTTGTCATAGCAATCGTAAGAAGCAATGTCATACATATCAATAGTTATTTTAATAGTTTCACTTGCACCTGGTTCGAGTTCATTTGTTTTACCATAAGTCACAAGTTCAACAGAACTCTTTTCAATTTCGCCATTAATATAAGGAGCAGTGCCGAAGATTTCAACAACATCTTTTCCTTTAATTTCACCAGTGTTTTTTACTGTGACAGTAAATTCAATTTTAGAATCTTCTTTAATTGCGGCGCCTTTATTAACACTTACGTCATCAACTTTAATATCATCGACAGTCCATTCAAAGTCAGTATAAGAAAGTCCATGTCCAAATGGGTATTGAACAACGCCATCATAGCCTTTTTCATATCCGTTTGCAGCAGTCCACATTCCCATTGTATCAGCAGTTTCATACCACTTATATCCGATATAAATACCTGCAACTTTATCTAAATAACTTCCTTCAGATGCCCATATAGGTGTATTCCAAATTACTGATGGGTTAGTGTATAAGTCATAAGCAAAAGTATCCACTAATCTTCCAGATGGAGTAGCGTCTCCATATAATAGTTTTGGCAACGAACTTGCACCACGTGTTCCAGTATAACCAACATACATACAAGCATCAATTCCTGGAATAGTTTCAAGTAATCCGAGTTCCATTTGGTTACAATTGTTAATTAAAACAATTACTTTTTCAAAATTTGCACCAAGATAAGTTAATAATGATTCTTCTTCAGTAGATAGTTCAAGGTAATGACGACTATTGTCTGTTGTTTTACCTTTTGGACCTTCTTTAGGCTGATTAGTAGGGTTACTACCACCTTCACCACATAAACGAGAAATAACCATTATTGCGGTATCAGAATAACTTTTTGCATTATTAAGAAGAGTATCAGAATAATATGATTTGTCATTGATATCTGGTTCTACAAGATAATTAGCATCTTTAATATTGCCAACCTTTAATCCTCGACCTAAGTAGTATGGTTTAAAGTAATTATGATACATATCATATAAGTCTCTATTATATTCAATACCGTAATCATCTAATGCGTCATATAAATCTACATTTTTGCTAAAATCATCATCTTCAGGTAAAACACCGCCAGAACCGACTTTGTCACCACCGGTACCATAAATCCAGTCAATGGAATGCCATCCAAATACATTTACTTTTGGTGTGTCTTCTTTACTTAATGGAAGGGTTTTGTTGTCATTCTTTAAAAGAACACTACCTTCTTCAACAATAGAAGCAGACATTTTTTGTCCTTTAACGGATGTTTGTTCTAATTCGGTTTTATCAACAATTGGTTGAACAAGTAAACTATTTATTTCTGGTTCATAAAAGAATGCGATTTTTGTTCCAACAGCAAGTATTGTAACCATAGCAATGCTTGCAACATATTTAATTGTTAATGATGAAAAACCTTTTTTCTTTACAATATTATGAAATTTGTCTTTGAAATTCATGAAAATTCTCCTTTAAAATTTTGTTTTATTAATTGTTTTCTTGCTCAAATGTTATTTTACAAGTATTACCATAAGAAAGTAATACATTACCATCTGCAGAAGTTATTTTATTACTAGCATTAGTGGCATTTTTAGGATAATATACTTTGGCATTATTAGCTGTATTAAAGTGTCCAATTGTGTATGCTCCACCAGAAACTGAAACTCTACTTGTATCCGCTAAATAAATAGCAGATTCTGCTTTGGCAAAGCAAATGCCTGTTTTTCCACTTGCAGCAGTAATGGTTACATTACCAAATAAACGTAAATTGCCTGTATTAGCAACATTAATAGCGTCATCATTTGTGGCTATAACACTCAAAGTAGAACCATTTTCAACAAACATATTTGTTGTTTTAATTGAACCATTTACTGTTAAAACACCCTCATTAATTACATTAATATTATCTACTGATAAAGTACTATTAGAGGCATAATTTGCACCATCTATTATTAATTCTTTGGTAATTAACTTTGATGTTTCAATATTAGCATTTTTACCTTTTAAAGTTAAATTGTTAACAGTTAAATCACCAATTTTAAACTTTCTATTTTCAATTATTAAACTATCAAGTTTTGAAGCAAGTTGATTTATTTCTAATGTGGCATTACCAGTGATTTTTAAAGAAGGTAGTGCATTACTATTAAGCATTGAAAGATTAGGTGCAGTAGTATCTTCATTAATTGTAAAAACATAAACGCCATTAATATATGCACCAGTAATTTCTTTTTTTGCAAGACGCCAGTTAATATCAACATTGTTATAGTCAGTCCAACTAAATGTAAGAGTATCAGCACTTATTTCTTTCATAAATACAATTTTACTATATTCCTTGTGTGTGAAATAAGCTACACCTGCTTTACCATTGTTATATTTATATTCACTACCATCTTCAGCTTTTTGCACGTAACTATAGTTGCTCGCATTAAGAATAGGAAGTGTAACTTCTTTATCATCGATAATAGCGGTTCCGGTTTCTTGATATGTTGGTTCTTTAATAATAAGATATCCATTTGTTTGATAATCTTTAAGAGTTTTTGCTCCAGCACCATAACAATAAAGTGATTTTGCAAGTGTTTTCATTGCTTCATTATCACTTTTTTGCATACGAGCGGCGTAGTCGTTAATAGAATATTTAAGTGTTTGAGTATTATCGCCATCTTTTAATGTAACAATATATTGCTTACTAAAATCAAGAGCGTAAATACCAGTAAGTGCATAAGTATAAATACCTGTCTCATCATCATAAACAAGTTCTGAAGTTACATCGTTTTCTTCAATACTAATAGTAGCGGTATCACTTGCCTTTTTAAATCCAAAATTAATAGATGGAAGTGAATCAAATTTTACAGTAGCACTATAAATTTGAGTATCATCCGCAAACTTGTTAGATAAACTCATTTTATCTTCATTTGCATAAGTTGTGCCTGGTGTAGCACTAACTTCTCCACCATTTAAGTATGCGCTTGCGGCTTCTCCATAATAAACAAGATCTTTAGCAACTCTTTTATATGCTTCTGAGTATGATCCGTTAATAATCTCATTAAGATATGAAAGAACGCTATAATTAGATCCCACTAATTGGTCATTTACTTTAATAGAGAAACTAGCGTCTAGATATTGTGGAGTAACTTCGTCGTAAACGAATTCCCATTTATCATCTACTTTGTTACCTTCAACGATTTTGTTATTTAGAAGACCAGTTTCACTTTCAAAAGTTGCAGTAGCTTTTGCAATAGAAGAATCAAGAGTAACATAATATTTTACGACTATGCTATCTGTTAACACTACTTGAAAGTCAGCAGTGTTGGTGCTTTTTCTTTGCATGTGTAGAGTTGGTAATGCTACTTCGTTATTATCAACGCTAACGGTTTTCTTTTGTGTACTTGTGTCAGATACAATTGTTGCACCAAGTGCAATATTGGATATCAACATTAATGCAACTAAAAATTTGTTTTTTAAAGTTTTCATTTGTTTTCCTCCTAGTTATTCTAATTAAAGACTTTCATCTACTCCGCTAAAGACGTCTGTTTCGCCAAAGAAAGTATTATCTTTGTTATCGTCTCCACCAGAACTTGTCATAATTACATCGTCCATGTGAATTGAAACTATTTCTATTTCACATCGAGTATAAGTTTTCTTTTCCATTTTTGTATTCCTTCCTTTGAAAAGTATTTTTAGGGCGTAGTTACCCCTTTTTTGTATTTTTATTAAAACGCTTTCATTTGTCAACACGCGTGTCGCAGATGGTTGTAGCATCATCGAATTTGGTTAGAAAAAATGCAAATTTTAATGTTATTAAGCGCTAACAAGATGTCTAAACTAAAAAAACGGAATGGTTAATACATCCCGTCTCAAAGTGATAAAAAACTTAATAAAATTTTATCTAAAGATAACAATGCTTAATTGGAATATGTCTTTGTTAGTATCTACACGCATTACTCCATCGTAGCGTGAAACAATTTCTCTTATGCTTTTTAAACCATAGCCATGATAAGAAGTGTCACCTTTAGTTGTTATCGGTAACCCATCTTCCATTTTTAAAGAATCCCCAATAAAATAATTATCTTCACGAATGAGAATAGTATTTTGTTTTTCTTCGACAACAAAATTAATACAACGTTTGGTTTTATCTTTTATTATATCTACAGCCTCAACGGCATTATCAAGAATATTTCCTAGTAATGCGTACAAGTCGCCTTCTTTCATAAAATCAAGAATTTTACCATTAACAATACAAGTGAAGTCGATTCCTTTTTCTCTACAACTTAGGCTTTTTTCCGTTAGAATAATATCAATAGTTTTGTTACCGGTAGAAATTTCTGCATCATAGAATGAAATGAGTTGTTGCATTTCATCAATTGTTTCCTTGTCTACGCTTCTAGCTCCACCTAAATCTCGAATTTTATGACGAAAATCATGACATTTGATATTAATTAAGTCAATTGTTTCTTTGCGTATTTGGAAGTGTTTTTGTTGTTCTTCATAAAGCCTTGAAATAAATTCCATTTCATGCTCAATATCTTTACTTTTTATCATGCTTGTTTGTAAGCATAAAAGCGTAATACAAAGAAGCATGCTAATTACATAGTAAATAACTTGTACAAAATTAGAAACATTCTTTTCAAATCTAAACATATCGGAAATTATTATATCTGCGACAAGCGCAAATCCGGTAAATCCAATAACAACAGGGCTTTTAAAAGATAAATTTCCTTCTTTACCGATGCGTGGCTTTAAAATTGTTTGCATAGCAATTAAAACAACAACAAAATAAATAGAGGCATAAACAACAAAACTAAAAGCAGTCATTCCACCTATGTTTCTAAGAGAAATTTGCGTATTTTCATAAGCAAGACTAATAAATGCATTGGAATCAAATAATGTTACATTAACAAGAGAAAATAGCAAAAATGCAATATGTTGCACAGTATATGCGGCAATACCACAAAATAAGATGTTAATAAAATTCACCTTATAACACATAATAAGACCAATTATTGTGACAATAAAAAATGAAATGAACATTATTGATGAAGAAAACCAGGTATTAACTAATTTAGATGGATAAAATACCGCGATAGCGTAACATAACAAAATTGCAATTGGAGCAAGATAGTGGATACCTTTTCTTTTTGGATAATGAGATGTAAGCACTAATTCGGCAATAATAAGTTCTGTCATAAAAATTATTTTATAAAGGGATAACCAACTCATTATTTAATCACCTCAAATTTTATAACTTCCAAAAGAAATATATTCGGCGATTGCAGACAAAAACTCATTACGACGTCTTCTTGAGATTTTTATTTTATCGTTTCCAACAAAACAATCTTCCTTATTTATCTTGGTAACAAATCTTAAATTAATAAGATAACTTTGATCACACATAAAAAATCCATAGGGACTGAGCTTTTCACACACTGTTTTCATAGATCCATCTCTTGTGACAAAATCACCATCCGTAGTGTGATATGTAATGCGATGGTTATATACTTCCACATACTTAATTTCTGAAGCATTAATAATTTTTTCAAAGCATCCACTATGATTTTCTTCTCGGATTGTTAATATTATTTTTTGATCAGATATATTTTTTATTCTATTAATGGCTCGATCTATTTTTAATACAAAATTATCGTAATCAATAGGCTTAACCATAAAGTTAAATGCTTGAACTTCATAACTTTCAAGAGCGTATTGTGAAAGATTTGTTACAAAGAATAGAAGTGCTTGATCATCTTTTTTACGAATGATTTTTGCTGCTTCCATACCGTTTGTACCAGGCATTTCAATATCAAGAAATATCATTTGATAACACCCAGGGTTAAATATTTTTAAAAATTCATCAGCAGTGGGAAAGTGTTTGGTTTCTATTGCTAAGCCATTATCAATTTTATAGCGTGTGATAAAAGCTTGCAATTCACTTGCACAATCAATGTCATCTTCGATAATGGCTATTTTAATCATACATACTCCCCCGCTTACTTATTTTTTTTATTTTAGCATATTTTTTTAAGAGTGTTAGTAATTTTATTGCCATTACACTATGTTAAATTTTGCCTTTTTTATTTTTGTTAAGTAAACGAAAAAATTAAATATGAATATTCATATTTATATGCAAAATTATGTCAAAACATAAAAAACAGCGGATATATAAAAAATAAAAAATTATTTTTGTTTTATTGCTTTAATGCTTGAATTTTGAGTTCATTAATCTAGATTATTAACTTCTTGGTCTTGATATTGAAGACGATACAGATTGTAATAATATCCATGATTTTTGAGTAATGTTTGATGATTACCTTGTTCCACAATTTTACCATTTTGTAAGCAAATAATATTATCAGCATGTTGAATTGTAGATAATCGGTGAGCAACAATTAACATTGTGCCAATATTCATCATTTTTAATAAAGAATCTTGAATGATTTTTTCAGTTTCAGTATCAATATTAGCGGTAGCTTCATCTAATATTAATATTTGTGGCTTATGTACGACTGTACGAGCAAAACTTAACAATTGTCTTTGTCCACTAGAGAAGTTACTTCCACCTTCATTTACTTCGGTATCTAAGCCTAATTCTTGTTTGTTAATAAATGAATCAGCGTTAACATATTTACAAGCTTCAATAATTGCTTCATCACTGATCTCATCATCTCTTAAACTAATGTTAGATTTAATAGTTCCAGAAAATAAGAAGACATCTTGAAGCATTTGCCCAATGCCTTTCCTTAGTGATTTAATCTTAATATCTTTGATATCATGTCCATCGATTAAGATTTGTCCCTTTTGAATATCATAATTTCTTACAATTAATTGTAAAATAGTAGTTTTTCCCGCTCCAGTAGCGCCTACAAAAGCAACAACTTGTTTTGGAAGGATATGGAAAGAAACATCTTTTAGTACCCATTCATTTTCTTTATAAGCAAACCAAACATTTTTAAATTCAATATCACCATTAAAATGCTCAATTTCAATAGCGTCTTCTTTATCCATAAAATTTGGCTTAGTTTCTAATAAGTTATATAGTCTTTCACAAGAAGTAAATGCTTTTTGTAGGGCATTTAGTTGATCAGCAAGGTTTTGAATTGGATTAAAGAATTTACTTACTAATGAGTAGAATATTTGAATAACACCAATCGTGGATAAGCCAATAAAACTTAAAGACACAACACCATATTCTAAACAGAAATAAACGCCAAATCCTAACACTAACGCTAAAGCAACATAATAAACTAAAGTGACAAAAGGACGATAAGCCGCGAATATCTTAATATCTGTTTTTCTGTTTTTAATAATTTCATCATTTAATCGTTCAAATTCCGTTTCTTTTTGCTCTTCTTGATTAAATATTTGGGTAATTTTCATACCCGCAATATTCTCATTTAAGAAAGCATTCATTACAGAAAATGAATGTCTTACTTTACGATAATTCGCTCTTGATTTGTTTCTAAATATCCAGCTAGAAATTAATATAATTGGCATAAATGCCACTAAGATTAAAGATACACGCCAGTCAATAGCAAACATTACCACAGTTACACCTATTAAGGTTAAAATGTTTTTAATTAAATTAACAATTGTATTAGTAAATAAATCTGATAATTGGTTAGTATCAGAAGCAACACGTGTTACTAAACTACCAACTGGAATATCATTAATTTGGGCAATTGACATATTATCAATATGTTCAAAGACAATCATACGCATGTTATAAATGATTTCTTGTCCAATGCGCTGAAGGGCCATTGTGGTAATATAAACAAATATATTATTCATAACTGTGACTATTAAAGCTGTAATACAAAGCGCAAATGTCATATACATATCACTTAGTTTTAATAAATCAGGAGTATCAATGAATTTTTCAACAATTACACCAAGTTGAGAAGTAATAGTGCCAGGCAAAACAGAAGAAGTTAAATCTAAAGCAATCATTAATAACATTAATAATAAGACACCCACTAGTTTCCAAGCATAAGGTTTAACATATGGCCAAGTCTTTTTAATAATCTCTAAATCTGACATTTTGCGGTCGTTTTTTTCATAAATGTGTGCCATATTATTTTTCCTCCATTTCTTTTTCTAAAAGTTGGAGTTCAACCATTCTTGCGTATATTTTAGATTTTGCTAAACATTCTTCATGTGTTCCGAAAGCATCAACTTGTCCATCACGTAAAACTAATATTTTATCTAAGTGTTGAACAGTAGAAACTCTTGAAGCAATGATAAGAGTTGTTTTGCCTTTTCTAATATTTTTAATATTTGATAATATTGTTTCTTCTGTTTTAATGTCAACTGCACTGACGGAGTCATCAAGAATTAATATTTTAGGATCTTTTACAATTGCACGTGATATGGAAATTCTTTGTTTTTGTCCGCCAGAAAGAGAAACACCTTTTTCACCAATTAGTGTTTCATATTTATCTTTAAATCCTTCAATGTTATCATCGACTGACGAGAATTTAGCGGCTTCTTTAACTTCAGTAATTGACATATTTTCATTAGAAAATGCAATATTATTTTTAATGGTATCCGAGAATAAGAAGTTATCTTGAGGACAATAACCGATGTTTTCTCTAATCTCTTTTATTGGTAAATGCATGATATCAATGTCATCAATAAATAATGTACCTTCATCAACATTATATAATCTAAATAACATATTAACTAATGTGGATTTACCTGATCCTATTTTACCCACTATACCAACAGTTTCTCCCGCATTAATTTTAAGAGAAATATCTTTTAAGATTAAAGTACTAGGGTCATCAGGATAAGCAAAGTTAAAATGTTTAAACTCAATTTTACCTTGATAATTAGTATGAGTTATTACATCTAAATCTTTAATTTCAATTTCTTCATCTAATAATGTAGAAATACGCTTAAGTGATGCTTTAGCGCGTGCGATTAAGTTAATTGTTCCCGCTAGAGCAAATACTGGCCAAATGATTGTATCAGCTAAGCCAATAAATGTAATTAATTGGCCTACGGAAATACCTACTTTAGGATCTCCGCCACTTTTAATATGAAGATAAACTAAATAAGATCCACCAAGTAATATTAAACCAAAGACAAAATAAATTAATATTTCAAATACTACATCTAAAATAGCGCTTGTTTTAGCAAATTCAATATTTGTATCTTGATTGCTTTTAGCAACTTTAGAAAATTGTTTTAATTCTTTTCTTTCTTTTACGAATGCTTTGATAACACGAATTCCAGTAAAGTTTTCTTGTGCAAAATCAGATAAATCTTCAAATGCTTTTTGTCTTTTGCCCCATTTTGCTTCCATAATTCGGTCAATAGTAACAGCAAAGACACATAGAATGACTAAAGGTATAAGCAAGATAAGTGTTAATACCCAATCAATTAAAAACATTCCAACAAGAGAGATAATTAATAAGAATATACCATCCACTAATTGGACAATACCAAAGCCAAATGCTTCTTCAATAGTTTCTAAGTCATTAGAAAAATATGATAAAATTGCACCTGTTTTATTTGCTTTATAATATCTTTGCGATAGTTCTTCACATTTTTCAAACATATCTTTTCTTAAATCAGCTTGAACTTTAACTGATTCGCCGAATATCAATATTCTCCAGCAATATCTTCCAATAAACATACCTATGCCGATTAAGAAAATCAACAAAATATCTTTAATTAAATTTGCATAGTTACTTTCAATACCAAATATAGTTCCAGCGAGATTCTTATCAATAACATTATCAGCGATGTTACCGCTAAGTTTAGGAATAAATACTTGTATAACGTCGACAAAAATTAAAAATAATATGCCAAAGAAGAAGTACCAAAAATACTTTTTATAAAATTTATTAACATGTTTTCCGAATACCATTATTTTTGACCTCCTTATTTATATTCTTTTTAATATTAAAACTAATATACTCTTAAAATAGTTATTTTAAAAGAAAAACAAGTTTTTATAAAAAGAAAGTGCTTAAATATTGATAATATTTAAAGTTCAAACGCCAAATAAGTTGTAAAAAAATAGCGTCGTTAACAAATATATGTGTAAAAAAATTACACCTTAATGTTTACATTTGCTGTTTTCCGTATATACTATTAATAGGTGGAGGGATAATTATGTTAACAAAAGTTAGATTTAAAAATTTTAAATCATTCGTTAATGAAACAATTATAAATCTAGAACCAACTAAATCAGAAATTTTAAAAGACACCAATACATATAATGATGTTTTAAAGGGATGCTGTTTTTATGGATCTAATGCATCTGGTAAAACAAATGCATTGAATGCAATTACTTTATTATTGGACATGTTGTTTA
>CALBGF010000240.1 GCA_937893635.1 uncultured Mollicutes bacterium
TATATTTTATATTTATACAAACTTAATTATTTTAATTCATAAATCAATTACATTTTTCGGTTTTGTGCATTGTTTTTGCATAACATTGTAATAATTTAGCAATAAAATAACTGATTTAAAGAAAATAGACACCGAAATAGTGTCTATAATCGAATAATGTTACTCAATTTATTTATTTTTTATTGTTCAGTATCATTTATTATTTTTATAAAATACTCAACATCATCGTTTATAAGTGCTTTAATAATAGGGAGAATATTACTTCCTATTTCGTTATTATCTAAATAATTTTTATTTGTTTTATCTATATTTACCAAAATTTTTTCTATACTTGCTTTATTATCATAGACATAATCATTTTTTAATAACTCTAATTGCCATGCTTCTGCATCATATTCTTTTTTGTTCCCCATTTTATCACAATACTTTTTAATTAACTCTGTATTGCTTTTCTTATCGGCATTTATATCTTTAAATGCTTGTAAAGAGTCATAACCTAAAAGGATTATTAAATAATATATTAGGGTTTGTACATAGGCTAACATTGTCAAAATCTTTATCACTGCCTAATACTTTATATAATCCTTTTCTAATTCTTTTAAACATTCCTTTTTCATCAAAAGGACAAAAATCCACATCATAAACACAATAAACAAAATCATAATCATCCGCTAAAGCAGATTGAAAATATATAGGGACATTGCCTCCGCCTTTACAATTTTGAAAAGATAATTTAATTTTCTCCATATTTTTCTTTTTCCTAAAATCGTCAATAATCTCAAATAAAGTATTTTCTTCATAACCTTCTAATACAAAATGAATTCTCAATTTTATATTATTGTTCATTACCTAGCACCTCAATTATTAAATCTATAAAATTAGGATTTGGAACATTACCAAATTCCCCTCTATTGTAATGCTTTATGATATCATTCACTTCTCTAGGACCGCCATCAATTACTGTTGCTTCTTTTAAGCAATAAAGACTCGCTACATGATTATTTCTATTAATAAAATAAATTTGATCTTTTCGCATTAATTTATTGCAATCTATTAATAACAAATCATGAGTTATAAAGAGCAATTGTCCTTTAGTATTAATCATATTATTAAATAAACTTACGATTGATCTAGTTAATTTAAAATGCAATCCATTATCCATTTCATCAATAATCAATGTTTTACCGTCTACTAATGCATCATAAATATACGAAGCTATGGATTCGATTTTTTTAGTTCCTGTTGAGTCAAATAGAAATGAAGGAACTTTAGTTGATCCATATGTTGTTAATAATCTATATTTATCCGATAATTTTTTAAATCTATTTAATGCTTCTTCATTTATTTGACCATTAACTTCACTTAAAACTTCATCATTATATTCAAAATCACTTATATCAATATCAGCGTTTTTGACAAATTCTTTAATAAAATTGATTTTTTTATTATCGCTAGTTTTCATTGCTTCTATTGTATTTTCAATAGGAATATCATACATCTTAACAATTTGAATTGAATCAGCTAACTTTCGAAGCGATGATAAATATTCTTTAAGATTAGAAAAAGTCATAGACTCAAGTTCTATTGAATATAAGAATGGCAAACGAGATGGAATAATAGATAAATATTCTGATTTATCATCATCAAAAACTTTTAAAATTTTATCTTTATTATTTTTTTCAAAAATCACTTTTTGTGTACACTTACCAGATTGATAATAAGTAATAGATGATAATTTCTCTGATTCGTATTGTAATTTCGTATTATTGTATATAAATTCATATTTTATCCAACCTAAATCATCTAAATTATTAAAGATAATAGAAAAATATATAGATTCCGGATCATTAAAAATCGGATTATTAAAAATAATTAGCTCCTTACCTAGTAAAACATTTTTCACTAAACTCATTAATTTTACGATATTTGTTTTACCAGAGTTATTTGGCCCATATATTCCCACAGTTTTTAAAATATTTTTACCATCTATTTCTACAGAATTAGACATTAATTTTTTTGTTCTTGCATCCGCCACAAAAGATAAAATTGAATTATCAAAAAAGCGGTAGCCATTAAATTCAATATTAGAAATCATCTTTCTTTCTCCTCCATGCACTATTAGTATATCACTATTTTTCGGTTTTGTGCATTATTTTTGCATAACACCGGAATATTTTTTTATAAAATCACTTAATTTAAAGAAAATAGGCACCTTAATGATGCCTATAATCGAATAATATTATTTATTAATATTAAATTTATGATAACTAAATTTTCCTATATTAGTATCAATCATTTTCATTTCTTTTTTAAATTTATTAAGAGTATAAATTAAAGTTCTTTTAGATACACCAGTTTCATTTAATATTTCTTCATTAGATACACCAAAATCCGATAACGCTGAAGCTTCACAAATTACTTTATATATTTTCACTTCAGATTTAGCTAATTTCATTGCTGCATCAAGGTTATTAATAATCTCTTTACTATACTGTAATTTTTGAATTAATAATTCTATTTGATCAAGTAAAATTGTAGATATTATTTCAACATATTCATTTAAACAACCAAATTCATATTTGTCATTCGCGGATTTAAAAGTTTTGTAATATTTAGTTTTTTCATGCTCTAATGATGAAGAAATAATAAAAGAAAAGAAACTTTTTGTCTCTAAATATAATCCATTAGAAAATAAAAATCTTCCAAATCTACCATTCCCATCATAAAATGGATGAATATTTTCAAACATAAAATGGCATAAAATCATTTTAATAAATACTTCATTTTTAGAATTATATAAATTCATAAACTCTTCCATTGCGGCATTTATATTATCTTCTCCAATAATACCTGTATGTATAGATTTTAGTCCATCTGATATATAGACTGGATTTTTTCTAAAATATGTACCATCTGGTAAATCTGTCTTAGCAATAGAATCTTTTAAAACAATATCATATAACTTTCTAATATCAAAAAGGGAGCTAATAACTATTCCTTTTGATTCTAATAAATGTTTATATGCATTAGAAATCGAAATTACTTTTTTATCTTTTGATGAAGATGCTTTACTAATTATAGAAAATATATCGTGCCTAGTCGAATGAATATTTTCAATTTTATTAGTTGATTCAATTTCATCAATTAAAAATGACTGAATAATTTGATTTTTAGCAAAATCAGTAAAAGAGTTAATAATAGAATCAAGTTCAAACATTTTTTTATTTAATTCAATTGTTAAGTTAATGGAATCTAAAGTTGGGTTATAAAAATACTTACCATTAAAGAATTGAATAGTATTATTTGATTTCTTTAATTCATTTAAATACTTATCAAATTCTTCTTTATTCATTTTAAAAGAATTGGATTTAACACTCATAAATTGCACCTCTAATGTTATTTTATGCGTTTCAAGTGCAAAAATCAACAAAAATTGCACTTCAAATAAAAAAACATACATATCAAATAATTACATTGCCACAATATAAACTTTCACTTTGATACACTTATTTTTTAAGATTTCGTTATAATTTTACAAGTTTACGTATATTTTAAGCAAATGTAAGGGCTTTAATGTAACATTTTAGTAGATTTGATGAGTGCACAATCAAATCAAACAAGAAAGGTTTTTACATACATTTATGAAAAAGAAAATTTTTAAATTGTCTTCGACATTTTTACTTGCTTTATCAGGTGTAGCTATTAGTATGTCTAGTGGTATTTATCGTTTTGCTATTACCCCTTACATACACGATTACTTTAATACATCTCCAACAAAGGTAGTTAAGAATGATGCAAGTGATGAACAAGACACACAATACTTTAAAGCAGATTATAAAAATACCACTGAACTTCAAGAAGCAAAATTCGAATATATTGAAGATTCTGTATCAGAAGGAACTGTATTATTAAAGAATAATAATAAAGCTCTTCCTTATCCTAGTAAAGTAAACGAAAAGAAAACTAAAGTAACATTATTAGGACAAGCAAGCGCTAATATGGTTTATGGTATGGATGCTGGTGCAGGAATGATTGCTTCCGCTGACACAATGTGTAAACATTTTGATGAAGCTTTAAAAGATGCGGGTTATGAAGTAAACGACAAAGTTTACAACTGGTATAAATCTACTGGTATTCATCAAAACAACCCAGCAGGATATTATGGTCTAACAGGTGATTTAATTATTGGTGAAGCTAATATAGACAATATGTCTAGTGAAGCTAAATCATCAATTGATGATTATAAAGATTTAGGTATTCTTGTTCTTTCTAGAAACTGTGGCGAAGGTTTCGATCTTTGGTCAGGTGAAAAAGATCAAGTAATTTATGATGAAGGTAGTAATAAAAAAGGAACATCAGGTACCGAAATTAAAGGTGTTTCTTCTCTTGAACTTACTCCAAACGAAAAAAAGACTATTGAATTTGCTAAAAATGCTGGATTTAAAAAGTTGGTTTTAATTTTAAATTCTAATCACCAAATTGCTCTTCAAGGTCTTCAAGATGATGAAAAAATCGATGCCATATTACAAGTTGGTGGCTTAGGCTATAATGGCATTGATGGTTTAGTTAATGTTATTTCTGGTGTAAAAAATCCATCAGGGCACTTAATAACGGCATGGCCAAATGACTCATTATCAGCACCAGCGACAAGTGATATGGGAAATGTTGCCTTTGCTAATAGTAACGAAGTTGAAGCTTATTTTGCTGCTAATGAAGCTGGATATAAAGGTGATGGTAGCGATGCTTTCAAACAAATATATTACACAGCACAAAGAGAAAGTATCTATGTCGGTTATCGCTATTATGAAACAAGATATGAAGATAGTGTTTTAGGATTAGGTAATGCTGATAGTGAGGCAGGATCATCTTATACTGGCGGATGGGATTATAATAAAGAAATGGCTTATACTTTTGGTTATGGTTTATCATATACCACATTTAGTGAAAAAATTATATCCACACCAAAATTTAATAGCGACACTAAAACTTATAACATGCAAGTTAAAGTTACCAATACTGGAGATACTGCCGGAAAACATGTTGTACAAGTTTACGCTTCTACTCCTTATACCCAAGATGATATTGATCACAAAGTAGAAAAAAGCGCTATTCAATTAGTAAATTTTGATAAAACAAACTTATTAAATCCAGGAGATAGTGAAACACTTAATATTGAATTAGACCTTCACGATATTGCTTCTTGGGATTCTTTAAGCAATGATGGAAAAGGTGGATACATATTATCTAAAGGTACACATTATTTTGCTCTTGGTAATGGTGCTCATGATGCATTAAATAATGTTCTAGCAGCAAAAAAAGCTGATGGTATTAATGTTAATGTTAATAAGATGGATTATGAAGGAGATGCTTCTAAAGTATTCTCATTTAATCAAAATGAAAGAGACGAAAAAACATATTCTATTTCTCAATATACTGGTGCAGTAATTGAAAACCAACTTCAAGATGCTGATATCAATTATTGGGTAGATGATGATAAGAAAGTTACTTATTTAACAAGAAATGATTGGAACACATTCCCAGAACCAGTTGAAGGTGAAACTATGGGAAGAACTTCTAATAAGATTACTTGTAACGATAAAATGCTTAAAGAAATGATTGGTCAAACATCAATAAACGGAAAAGACTATTCATATGGATCACTTGAAAAAGAAAGCAAAGATATTAAGTATGAAGTTGATACAGATTATCAAGTATCGATGCTAATGGGTGAAGATTATGATAGTGATAAATGGGATGACATCCTTGATCAAATGAATTTAGATGATATGACCGCGATGGTCGCAGCGGGTAATGGATTTACAAAGAGTTCTGACTCTATTACTTATCCTGGATCTAAAGACGGTGATGGTCCAATTGGTTGGTATTCTGCTACTTTAGAATATAAAGGTGATAAATGGTATAATGGCACAACTGGTGTTACATCTTGGAAAGGTGACGTTACTCAAGGCGTTCTTCCATCAAGAATTTATGAAGGAACTTTAGTTTGTGCAGCATCGTTTAATAGAGACTTAGAAACTAGACGTGGCGTACTTTTAGGAAATGAAGGTATCTTCTTAGGAAGAACTGGTATTTGGGGCTTAACAGCCGCAAATCTTGCTAGAACTGCTTATTCTGGAAGAAATGGTGAATATTATGGTGAAGAACCAATCATTGCTAATATGATGGGTGTTGCTTTATCTGGAGGTTATCAATCAAAAGGTGGCATTGCTTTCACTAAACACTTTGCTTTCAACGATCAAGAAACTAATAGATATGGTGAATGTACATTTATGACTGAACAAGAAGCAAGAGAATTATCTTTAAGAGCATTCGAAGGAATTCTTGCTGTTGAAGAAGGTAAAACTACTTCTTTAGGTTTGATGGAATCATTCTCAAGAATTGGTTGTACTTGGGTTGGTCAATCTTACCCACTTATGACTCAAATTCTTCGTAACGAATGGGGATTTAAAGGACCTGCAATTACTGATATGGCTGTTGCTATGCTTACTTATTACCATGCTCCTGAAGCAGTAAAAGCTGGTACAGATTACTTTGATACAACCGACGTAAAACTATATGGAACTGATTTTATTAATAGAGAACAAGTATTAAAAGATCCTGTTCTTCATGCTGCTGTTAGACAAGCTACGCATAGAATTATGTATGTATATGTTAATTCATTAACTATGAACGGAACACCTAAAAATGCTTCTATCGTTCGAGATTATGCTTGGTGGGAAAAGACAATCATCGGGATTGATATTGGTTTATCAGCATTAACCATTGCTTCTATTGCTCTTTATATTACCGCAATCATTAAAGATAAAAAGAAAGGAGAATTAAAATAATGTTAAACAAAGTATTAGATTACATCAAAAATCATAAAATTCTTGCAATCATATCCGCTCTTCTTGTTGTTATATTAATTTTATCTTTGTCATTTTATTCTTCTGCTACTTTAAAGAATTATTCTTCTTTAACTGTCGCGTTAGCGGTTATTGCTATAGTTCTATATATTGCCGGAATTTGTTTTGATTCTAAAGGTCTTATTCCATTAGCAAACATATTCTTAACTGGTTTTTGCTTTGGATATTACTTAACTTCAAGACTTGAGTCTTTAAATTTAATTCAAGTAAATCTATCAGACATTAATCAATATTTCTATATTGATTTAGTATTTTGGATTATTGCTTTTGTTGGATCTATCGCCTACGCTGTTCTTGATACATTTTTAAAAAAGGAGAAAGCTTTAGCGTAAACTATTTTCCGGTACCTTGTTTTAAGGTACCGGATTTTCATTTTTGTCTAAAAGTGTTATATTAAAAATATGAAGTACACATTTGCCATCGTCGAAGACGAAGAATCAGATTATAAAATATTAGAAGATTTTTTGACTAAATATGGACTAGACACAAAATGCACATTTGAATTGTTTCATTTTGCATCTTTTGAGTCTTTTCTTTTTTTGCGCCAAGAAAGAAAATATGATTTGATTTTTATGGATATTATGATGAAGGGAATAAATGGACTAGATGGCGCTAAAAAGCTAAGAGAATTAGGAGACGATACTTCTTTAATTTTTGTCACTACTATGGCTAGAATGGCATCAATGGGATATGAAGTTGATGCACTAGATTTTATGATAAAGCCTATTGAATATCCGAGTTTTGCTTTAAAAATGAATCGCATAATGAAAAAAATTAAAAAAATATCGTCAAAAAAAATTACAATTAAAAACAAAGATGAAGTCATAGCACTTGATGAAAAAGATATCATATATGTAGAAATAAAAGATCACATTCTTATTTATCATACTTTAGATAAAAACTATCGTACTTATGGTAGTATGAAGAATGCCACTTCACTTCTATCTGAAAAAATATTTTTTAAATGTAATAGTTGTTATTTAGTTAATATGAGTTATGTTGAAGGAATTAAAGGCTATTCTTTATTTGTTAATGGTGAAGAATTATTAATATCTCACCCGCAAAAGCCAAAATTTCTTAAAGCATATCAATCATTTATTCAAGGAGACTAATTAAATGGATGCAGCAAATATATATCAAGTAATCGGATTTGAAATCGCCTTTTATATCGGCCAATGCTTTCCATTATATGGTTTAATGGCTAGAAAAAAGAAAAGCATTTTCACTTTTATTTTAGTATTTTTATTAGAATTAGGCTTAGGATTCTTATTTCAATGGCTATCTTCATATTTAAAGAAAAATGTTTTTCCTAACTTTACTTATTTTACAATTATTAGATACATCATCATTTATTTAACAAGTATCTTGATTTTTTATTTTACTGTTAAATGTCGATTTATTACAGCGATATATGCCATTAACTTTGGATATTGTTTCCAACACGTAATGCAATACTTATTTCAACTTGCAACTTTACCTTTTAAAATTAAAATGTTTTCCATAAGTGGAATTATAATAAGAACATTATTTCTTGCTATATATTCTATAATTATTCTTATTTTAAATCGAAAAAGATTTAGATTAATTGATGAAAATAACTTAAAACAAGGATCAAACATCATTATTGTCTCTATAATTGGTGTTATTATTACTATCATTTTAAACTCTATTGCGTATAATATCGCCACAAGCAACAATCAAATATTTATGGTGTATTATGTTTTAGCATCATCAGGACTAGCAGGTTTCTTACTTCTTTTATTAAATATTATTATTTTGGACAAAGATGTTATGAACACCGAATTACTTTTAACTAAAAAAATGCTCCATCAACAAAAGAATTTCTTTAGTCAAGAAAAAGCAGTTATTAATGAGTTAAACATCAAAGGTCATGACTTAAAACATAAGTTAATTGCTATGAAAAATCAAATTAAAGATGAAGAATTTAATGAATTGAATGAAGTTATATCTTCCTATGATTCTTTTATTAAAACCGGCAATGAAACTGTTGATGTTATTTTAACCGCTAAAGAAATTATATGTAGTAAGAACCATATTCGTTTTACCGCAATGGCTGATGGTAAAGCAATGGATTTTATTAAAGAATCTGATATTTACTCATTATTAGGAAACATATTGGATAATGCGATTGAAGCAGTTAGTAAGATTGAAGATGAAAAGAAAAGAGTAATTAATTTAAGCATTCGAAAAGAGAATAGTTTCCTTCTTATCTCCGAAGATAATTATTATATTGGTGATATTGTTTTTGAAAATTCTTTACCAAAAACAACAAAAGAAAATAAGATTTATCATGGTTTTGGGATGAAAAGTGTTGCAATTATTGTAGAAAAATATCGTGGTAATTTAAAGATTACCGCAAAAGATGGGATTTATAAAATCGACATCATTTTCGCTCTTTAAAATGTTTTAAAATTAAAAGAAATCTCCCATTGAAAAATATGAGTCCATGGCTATGCCAAGATCATATTTTTTAGCAAAATTGTTTATAAATTTTTTAGAATATTTATTCTTTTTAAAACTTTCTTCATATATGTCCTTTTTCATTGCTTCCATCACTTCATAAGGATCTGTATCTGGGTATGTTGATCCATAAAACGGATCGGAATTAACAAAAATTTCATATTCG
This sequence comes from uncultured Mollicutes bacterium, assembly GCA_937893635.1. Next base: position 9,574 of record CALBGF010000240.1, read on the forward strand.
TAATCAAAGCCTTCTTCTTCAACTTCATAAAGTTGTACTTCAATTTCTTCATCTAATAAGTAATCAACCACCAAATATTTTCCATTATAATGTCGTTGCTTTTCACTAAAATAATTTGTAATATCTTTCCATTCTTTTTCCATATGTTTTACTCCTTTTGTAAATTGCTATACTAACCTAATCTGCCCCGTTTTCCAAC
>CALBGF010000241.1 GCA_937893635.1 uncultured Mollicutes bacterium
AGCAAAGAATATAATGTTAAATTATTAACGATTGATGATTTATTTAAAATTGATTAATTTAACTTGCTGTATCACCAAAAGTGCAATTTAAGCATGCTAAAAACGCTTCAAAAGTACAATTTGTACATTTGAGGTGTTTTTTCACATCATAACTTGCACAAATTTGGTAAAAATAATATAATTCTATATAAAGGTGGTGTTTACTATGGAACGTTTTATTATTAATGAATTAATTAAATGGAATAGCAAGAAAAAAAGAAAGCCATTAGTAATTTATGGTGCAAGACAAATAGGAAAAACTTATTTAATAAAAAACCTGTTTGCAAAAAAGTACTATAGTAATAACTATATCTACATCGACTTTAAAAAAGATGATGACGTAAGAGAATTTGTATGTGGTGATGGAAAAAACACTAATGGCACTTCTGATGCCAAAAAAATCATTGAATTTTTATCACTACGTGAAAATAAAAACATTGATAAATCTACATTATTAATATTTGATGAGGTTCAAGAAGCATTACCAATACTCACAGCATTAAAATATTTCAAGCAAGAATTTGAAGATATTCCTGTTATTGCTTCAGGATCAATGGTCAGAATCAAAATAAAAAGAGAGCAGCATATTGCTAATCAACACAAAAAAGATGGTCACTTCTTTCCTGTTGGAGCAATATTAGAACTAAATATGTATCCAGTAACATTTGATGAATTTCTTTTTAATTATAATGAACAACTCTATAACAAAATATCATCTGCATATAAAAATAAAGTTGCACTAGAGCCATCTACTCATCAATTAGCCATGGATGCTCTTTATAAATTTCTTTTAATTGGTGGTATGCCCGAAAATGTTCAAATGTTTTTAGATGGCCATTCCTTAGTGGATATACGTGAAAATTTAATATCATTATTTAACAATTATTTAAATGATATGGAGCTTTACCAAGCTAGAACTGAATCAATAGTAAGAGCAAAGCAAATATTTAAAAGCATATATAGTCAATTAAATAAAGAATCTAAAAACTTTAAAGCATCTTTAATACAAAAAGATTTAAAAAACAGAGATTTAATAACACCACTAGATTGGCTTTGCACCGCAAGTGTAGTTTATAAATCGCTTCAAGTTAAAGAAAAAGTTACAATACCATTAGTGAGTAATGAAGAATCTAATTATAGATTATATTTAATGGATACAGGATTCTTATCATATCAAAGTGATATAAATATGGCTACTTTTATAGATAAAAACTCTCAAAACGAATTATCTGGCATTTTCTTTGAAAACTATGTTGCGTGTGAACTAGTTGCTAAAAATTTTCCATTGTTTTATTGGAAAGGTAAAACAAGTGCAGAGTTTGAATTTGTTATTAGTTTTAATAATAAAATAATACCAATTGATGTTAAAAAAGGTAAAGGAACATTAAATTCTTTATCGAAGTATAAAGCACATAATAGTTGTCAAAGAGTAATAAAAGTATCAAGTAACAATTTTGGAATTGATGAAGCACAAGGAATAATGACTATTCCTTTATATATGTTTTTTATGTTTTTAAATGAAATAAAAGAAATGCAACAGATATAAAAAAAGTCTAGTTCCTACTGGCCCTGGACTTTTTAGCAAATCATAAAATTTGCTGTGCTTAACTAAAATAAATAGTTAATCTGATATTGACGCATGGCGTCTATCACCTTTGCGGTGACAATTTTATCATTTGCCACGTTATTTTGTCAATCACTATTACCTAAGATGCAGAATAAATGCATAATCTTGCTTTCATTTTTCATTTACTTGCAATTTTATGCATTTATTCTGCTTTATTGTTGTGTCTAGGTCCATTGTTGCTCGCGTATCAAGTCCCATAATGGCTGAATAAGAAATCCACCTTTGAGAATAAAATTATTCTTATAAGGTGAGAGCGAGATGCGTTCCAGCAGCCGCTCAAGCATATAGTTCTGCATAACAAGCTGTGCCGAGATATTTTTCTCCGCTGCTTTGTTTTTGATAAAGGCTTTCAACTGCATCGGATTTTTTGTAATCATAGTACCCCCCCATGTATCTAATTATTTTGGACTTCACGCGAAGCTGATCTGCGTATTGCATAAGTTTGTGAATATTCTTTTTCTTGGACGCTGCATAGCGTTTCATAGCTTCTCCGACAATATGAACATCGCTGCCGTTTCCGCGTAAAATATCGCACAGCGTTCTTTCTAAATCGTAAACACGAATTGGATTGCCTGAAGGAGATTTAATTTCAATTATGCCAAACTCGTAGTTCTCTGATACAACGCGCTTGACAATTAGATTTTCTTGTTTCAAAGATGAGGTGTTGTAGCCCTTTGGAAAGGTCATCGTATATTTTGCTGGAGTACGATCCGTATAACCAAGTAGATATAATGCGGTATCGTGCGAGTAAATTCCGCGCCCATACTTGCGCTGTAAAAGGTAAAAATCGTCTTCCCACGCACTGCTTTTCATATATAAACCGCGCCCGAAGCGGTAAATCTCACCACTTTTAACAAGTTCTTTCAAAACACTGCGATGCAGTCCTGCTTTTGTCACCTGCGCTGCGGTAATCACGCCATTCTTCGACGCATCTAGTAGTTCTTTGATTTTTTCCTTATTGTTCGAAAGTTAAAAAACTGGAATAATTTTTATTAATATCAATAATTTGATACCATAAGTTGAATAATATTTTTTTGTGTTGATCAAATAATTTAAAGCTATATATGCTTTAGTAAGAAAAAACTATCGCTATAGTTATTGCTGATTATGATCAAGATGAACCACTAAATGATACTATAAGCAATTATTATTTAAATAAATCTTATGATTTAATTTGGATGAATTCCGATGTTGAAGAAGTTTACTTAGGAGAAAAAATAAAGCGAAAAGATAAAAAAAAGAAGGCAATAACATTTCAAATAAAGAAAAACAAACTTATTCCAAAACTTAATAATTTATCTGAAACAAATCCGCTAAATAAATCAAAATCATCAAATATTTTAGTTGTACTAGATAAACATTTAAAACGAAAAGTAACATAAAAATTACAAATTTGTAACACTTATGTTATTTTTTTAAATTTCATAGTCACTTAGTTTGTTTTTAGGATCAATTCCATGCATCAATTTCTTATAATCTTTATTTACAAAATTAGTTGTTTTTTAAAAACATTATATAATAGATTGGCATATATATTATTTTATCTTTCATATGTACATTTCTTTCGTTTGAAAGGACAATTCCTCTTTTTACATTATAGTCTTTATTGGCTAAAAATTTATTCATTGCACTATACACTGTATAATCTTTGCCTGATTTTACCTCAATCGGCAAAACAGATAATGTATCATAATCATCAATTAAAAAATCAACCTCGCCATTTGCCTTATTGTCATAATAAAATAAGTTGAAACCATGTGCTTTTAATTCTGATGCAACTAAAGATTCATATACAGTTCCTAAATTAATACTTTCTTGATTGTTTAAAACAGCATTCACATTATATTTATATAAAATATTAGTTAAAATACCGACATCGTTTAAATATAATTTTAATAAATTTTTACCGCTAGATTCAATTAAAGGGAATCGTGGATTAGAAATTGCTTTAACTTCTAATGCAATACCAGAATTAATTAGATAATCAAATTCATCTTGATAATTCGAGTATCTTTTTCCTTTAATATTTTCTATATTTTGTACCACTATTCTTTTCTTTTTATTTTCTAAAGTAGATGGTATTAAATCATAGATTCGTTTTATTTTTAATTTATGTTCTTTATCATATTTACTTGCATCATCTCCATAGAATTCATAAATATTAGATTGTATCTTTCTTACTTCCATAATGTTCTTTGTGTCTAAAAAAGTATTAACAGCATCAGGAAGACCGCCAATCAACAAATATTTTTTAAATAAATCAAGGATTTTATTATGCGTATTTTCATCTAAACTTTCTAATTTATCAAATTTATTTTTTAATGTATTAATTGCTAATTCTCCAAATCCATTAGCCATTAAAAATTCTTCAAAGTCTAATTGATACATATGCAATATTTCAATACTTCCAATAGGAATAGATGTTGTTTTCGAAAGAGTAATGCCTAAAAGTGAGCCACTACAAATATATGTAAATCTATTATCTTGTTTTAGAAATTTAAGCATTGTTAGAAATTGAGGATATTCTTGAATTTCATCAATAAAAATTAAAGTATTTTCTCTTTCTTTCATGTGATTCCCAGCGATTATGCTGAGTTGGAAATAAAAATCATCTATATTACTAACATCTTTAAAAATCTTATCTCCTACTGAGTCTAAAACAAAGTTAAGTTCAATGTAATTAGTAAATTTTTTATTGAGTACATTTGTAGCTATATGACGAATAATAAATGATTTTCCAATTTGCCTTGCACCATCAACGATTAATATTTTGTTTGTTGTGGAGGTTAAATAATCAACTATTTTTTGCTCAATTTTTCTTTTTAACATAATATTCTCCCCTTTCATTAGCATTATTTTACACTTTTCTATAAAAAACAACTAGTAAAAAATACACTTATTCCAAAATATTGCCATTTTTATTTCAAACACCTGGCTTACTAAAATGGCATAATTATTTTTGCTAATTTTGTTCGATTTTTTATAATACTCTTCAAATATATTTTCATTATGTTTTAATTTGTCTTCAAATTTTATTAATTTATTTTTACAATTTATACTCACATTATTTGCATTTCTCTTTAATTATCAATTCAAACACTTTCTTCCAATCATCAACCATTTTATTAAAATCCCAATAATTAAAAATTGTATGTGGTTTATCTAAAAACACACATTTATCTTTTAGATTATTTCTAGTTAAGATTCTATTACATAAATCATAAGATAACTTAGAATTAGCCACTACTAAGATTTTGTTATTATTAAGTCCATTTATAAACCTAGTAAATGCATCATCATTAAGTGTTCCAAACATTATTGCTTTGTCGCTAGCGGT
>CALBGF010000242.1 GCA_937893635.1 uncultured Mollicutes bacterium
AAAAATCCATAACTATTATGGATTAATATATTAAATTTTTCAATAATTCAAAACTATGTTTTTTCATATTTTTATCTAAAATAACAAAAACATGAAAAAAAGCTCTCAGTTTTCACCAAGAGCTATATGATTGCAATTAATAACTAGCAGTGTTCTGCAAAGTATTTGATTGTACGAACCATTTGTGAAGTATAGCTGTTTTCATTATCATACCATGAAACAACTTGAACTTCATATAAGCCATCAGCAATCTTTGTAACCATTGTTTGAGTTGCATCAAATAATGATCCATAAGTAATACCGATAATATCAGATGAAACTAATAATTCTTCTGTATAACCGAATGATTCATTGCTAGCAGCTTTCATAGCAGCATTGATAGCTTCTTTTGTTAAATCTTCTGCTTTAACAACAGCTGTTAAAATTGTTGTTGATCCAGTTGGAACTGGTACACGTTGTGCAGAACCAATTAATTTTCCATTTAATTCTGGGATAACTAAACCGATTGCTTTAGCAGCACCTGTTGAGTTAGGAACAATGTTAACTGCAGCAGCACGTGCTCTTCTTAGATCACCTTTACGGTGTGGTCCATCAAGAACCATTTGGTCACCAGTATAAGCGTGAACTGTTAACATAATACCACTTTGAATTGGAGCAAAATCATTTAATGCTTTAGCCATTGGAGCTAAGCAGTTTGTTGTACATGAAGCAGCAGAGATAATTTGATCTTCTTTTGTTAATGTTTCATGGTTAACAGAGTAAACGATTGTCTTTAAATCTTTTCCTGCAGGAGCAGAAATAACAACTTTCTTTGCACCAGCATTGATGTGAGCCATTGATTTTTCTTTTGAGCAGTAGAAACCTGTACATTCTAATACAACGTCAACATCTAATTCTTTCCATGGGCAGTTGTTTGCGTCTTTTTCAGCATAGATTCTGATTTTGTGACCATCAACAGCAATCCATCCTTCTGCTTCATCATCTGCAGAGCATGTAACTTTATCTGCTAATGCATATCTACCTTGTGCTGAATCATACTTTAATAAATGAGCCAACATTTTTGGGCTTGTTAAATCGTTGATTGCAACAATTTCGTATCCTTCTGCACCAAACATTTGTCTGAATGCTAAACGGCCGATACGTCCAAATCCGTTAATTGCGACTTTTACTGACATAATTAAATATCCTCCTATAAATATGTTTAGTTTGTCTACATCTATATATTGCCATTTTTTAAAACAAAAATGAATATATATTTTAAATTGTAAGCGCTTTTCTTTTTCTTTTTATATTATATATAAAAACTTTTATTACATTTTTTCTTTTGCTTCAATACCAATTAGGTTTAAAGCGTTCTTTAAAGTTACCATTGTTGCTAATACTAAGCCTAAACGTTGATTAGATAATTCAATATTTGCGTCATCATGAATACGGAAAGAACCATAGTAACTATGGAAGTATTGCGCTAATTTTTGGACATAGTTACAAATCTTATTTGGCATTCTTGTTTTAGCGGCATCCGCAACAACACTTGGGAACTCATTAATATGTTTAAGTAATAAAGTTTCTTTTTCTTCTTTTAATAAATTATAGTCATTTACTTTTTCAAATTTTGGACTTGAAGCAACAATAGAATTCATACGTGCATAAGCATATTGGACATAGAACACTGGATTGTCTGCTGTTTGTTTACGCGCAAGTCCTAAATCAAAATCAAAGTGAGTAGCAACATCTTTACAAACAAAGAAATATCTAGCGGCATCAACGCCAATATCATCACATAATTCACGAATTGTAACAGCGTTACCTGTACGCTTAGACATTTTAACTTCAACGCCATCATCAACTAAACGTACCATTTGGATTAAATCTACTTCTAAGACATCTTTAGGATATCCAAGAGCCTCTAAAGCACATTGCATACGTTTAACATAGCCATGATGATCAGCGCCCCAGAAGTTAACTAATTTGTTATATCCTCTTTCAAGTTTATAAACGTGATTAGCAATATCTGGAGTTAAATATGTATATAATCCATCATTTTTCTTTAAAACACGATCTTTGTCATCACCATATTCGCTAGATTTAAACCATAAAGCGCCATCTTGTTCATAAGTTAAACCCATTGATTTCATTTTGTCTAAAACATCTTTTATACGTTTGGCATTATCTAAATAAAAGAATCTTTCATGAATCCAAGAATCAAATCCGACACGATAATAATCTAAGTCACGTTTAATTTTATTTAATTCTAATTCAATACCTTTATCTTTAAAATATTCTTTACGTTCATTAACATCAGCGTTAAGCCATTTATCACCATCAGTGTCTGCTAAATCATGAGCTAATTTAATAACATCTGGTCCATGGTATCCATCTTCTGGAAGGGGATAACTTTTTCCAAAGCAATCAAAATATCTAGAAATAAGAGATTCCGCAAGCATATCAATTTGATGTCCAGCATCATTAACATAGTATTCACGTAAAACATCATAGCCGGAGAAATTCATTAAACGAGTAACACTATCTCCCCAAGCAGCGCCACGGGCATGTCCTAAATGTAAATCTCCTGTCGGATTAGCGGAAACATATTCCACTAAAACTTTTTCTCCATTACCAATATTATTTCTTCCATAATTCTCATTTTGTTCAAGAATATTATTAATAATATTTGCTAAAGAGGATTTTTTCATTTTAAAGTTAATAAATCCTGGATTAGCAACAGTAATTGACTCAACATTATCTAATACTTTTTCTAATTCTTCTTTTACTTTTTCGGCAATAGCTTTTGGATTTTGATGAAGAGTCTTAGCTAAGCGCATTGCGATATTAGTGGAATAATCACCAAAACTATTATCACGTGGTATTTCAATCATAATTAAGTCTTTTACATCATCTAAATCAAAGGCATTTTTAACTGCAGTTTCAATCGCAGATTTTAAATTTGTTTCTAAATCCATAATAAATTTTATCTACCTTTCTATCACTTTCAATAATTTGTTTTATTCTTCTTTATTGATTTGCTTAAATATAATACTATATTTATCTTTCTTATTCTAGATTATTATTGTTATTTTTTCTTGCTACTACAAAACATTCTGGAAAATCATTACCATATATGAGTTCATTATGAATAATGTTCCAATTGTTTTCACTCAAAAATTCCATATATTTTTTATCCGTCCATTTAGAATATGTCTTAAATCCACCTAACACCATTAAAATAATTTTTGGTGTAATATGTCCCATATTCCTTGTGTATGTTGGAGCGATTAAAAGGCCATCGTCTTTTAGCACTCTTCTTATTTCATTAAGTGCTTTAATTGGATCAGGAATAATATGCAAACAATTAGCAATTACAATCGCATCAAATGTTTTATCAGTGTATGGCATATTAGTGCAATCACATACTTCTAATGTAACATTACTTGGTAAATCTAGCTTTTTAGCCTCATTAACCATCTCTTGAGAATAGTCTGTGGCAATCAAAGTTTTAGAATTATTCGCAATAGCTTTAGTTAACATTGCTGGTCCCATAGCCAATTCTAAAACATTCATATCTTTATTTAAAAAATTAGTTATACTACTTTCTAATTTCTGAAAAAACATTTCACTTTTTTTATTATTTCTTTGCATTTTCTGATATCTTTTAGCATTTCGATCCCAAAATTTTTTATTATTATTCATAGTAATTACTCCTATCATTAGTGTACACTAACAAAGTATTAAAAGCAAAAAAACTAGAAACTTTTCATCATTCAGTTCTAGTTTTTAAGTTAATATTAAGATTCTTTTTAAATGTATAAATGGAAATAATAGATATTGCTAATAACATTGCAATTGTTGTAACTATTGATAATGTATACATATCCGCATCATTTCCACTAGAAGCCACAATCGTAAGCGTGTTTTGTAACGTTAGAATAGACATTGCCGCATCAAATAGATTTACCATTCTTACTTGTTTATAGATAAGATTTTGTTCTTTTTGCACTTTACAAAATTTAATTATTGCTAAGGTAACTTTATAAGTGGTATAAGCGGCGACTGCAATCGCAGATATAAGCGATAAATTTACTTCTTTTTGATGATTGATAAGCAAAATTGCTGGCAAAATCATAGCCAAGTTCATAATAAACATAATTACTGATGTTGAGATATAAATTTGTTTATCTCTTTTTATATCTTTTTCATCCTCTTTTTTACTTTTCTTTTCTCTTACATATAAGATCATTCTAACAGTAAGAAGTAATAGATAATACGTAAATATTGCTATATTCCAAATAACATTTTTATAAAATCCCACTACTCCATTATAGATGCAAAAGAACAAAGCAAAACAAACAGATATTAAAAAGGCATATTTTTTACAAAAAGCAATAATTTTACTAATAAATTTTTTAATTGATTTAATCATTTACTAATCCTACTTTACATTACCAGTGGGAGTATATTTCATAATAATATTCATAATTTTATCAATTGACTCTTTACAATCATCCGCTAACCAAAGCATGATAACCGCTAATATGCCTTTAGAATAAAATGTTAAAGCATATTTTTGTTCATCACGTGGCACATTTAGTTTATCCATAATTGGTTCAAATAATTCTTGATACATTTTTTCAAATGTTGATTCTGAATTAAATAGTTCTGGGCGATCATGAATTAATTTGAATACTTTCTTATTTTCTTTGATGAATTCCAAATATGGTTTTAAATAATCTGGCGTTATAAGTACTAACTCATTCTTATTTTTTGATACTTTCCAATCACCTTTAAATGTGTCTTTTTTACTTCCAAATGATTCATAAAATTTTTTATTAATCATTGCAATAGTTTCTTTTAATAAATCATCCATTGTTTCATAATGAAGATAAAAAGTAGAGCGATTAACACCAGCTTTTTGGCATATTTCTTTTACTGTTATATATTGATAATCTTTCTTTTCTAAAAGTAATAGTAATGCCTCATCCATAAGTATGGCGGTATTAAAATATTTGCTTTGAAATTTATCCATAACGCCACCCACTTTCAATAATTATTTTTCTTGTTCAGAGATTTCTTTAGCTAATGTCACAATATCATAAGCATATTTTTGTTTGCCTTTGGCCAATATCTTCTTATATATTGGATAATTAAATCCTACCATAGCCATACCAATAATGCCAATAATAATGCCTAACACCATCATTAATGTACTTCCATCTCCAATTACTTTCATAGATAAGCACATTCCTACCCCTAATACTAATGAGCCAATAATACCGAAAGTATATCCGAATATATTAGCAGGTGCTTTAGCCTTTGCATCAAGTTTTTTTAACGCTACTACTTTTGATGTATCCTTTGGTGCGTATTCATTTGCAATTGATTCTGCATAAATTTTATCTGTGTTCATAATTTAATTCCTCCTATCGAACAACTATAGTTTATGTTGATAAGAGCATTAATTAAACAACAC
>CALBGF010000243.1 GCA_937893635.1 uncultured Mollicutes bacterium
TAGCTTTAGAAAAAAATATAATAATATTGTTTTACCAAGACGGTATAGTTATAATATAAATTTTTTAAATAAAATTAATGATAAATATCGTAATAGGATAGAAATATTAGCCAATGATCCTTGTCCGATTTCTTGTCCTTTTATCAATGAACATTATAAAAAGTTTGAGCGCTTAATGCTAAAACAAGGGAAAGAGCCAGATTATGAAAATGCTTTACATTGTACTAATGGAATAATTAATCAAGAGCTAATATCAGTAGATAATAAATATATAATCACAAAACAAGATATAGAAAAAAAATATTTACCATTAAAATACACAGAAGTTAAATTATCTGGTCGAGGAAATATAATAAAAATTACAGAATCAATAATACCTTATCTAATAAAATCTGAATACCAAATTAATATTTTCGCTAAGCTTATGAAAGAATTACTATAAGGGAGACAAAATCTCCCTTATTTTATTTTTTTAAAAAAATATAGTATAATAGATATAGAAAGAAATAAGAAAGGAAATGATAACTATGATGAAAGTAAAAACAAATGGAAAAAGTAATTACATTAGAAAAGGTATAATTGGAGAAATCAGAGAAAGAAATTTTAAAACTAATTTAGTTTTATTTTATCCCGAACAAATGAATCCTTGCTATAGGATTTGGATTGAAGCAAACTCAGTAGAAGAGATTTAAACTCTTCTACTAAAAAATGAGGTGATATTTATGGGAGATATTAATATTTATTATAAAAATAAACAAGCTCGAAAAGAGCAGGCAGAAAAACATACCCTTGAAATGATAAAAAAATATTCTGGATTTATTATGACATGCGCTATAGAAAGTCAAGTTTATAGTATAAGTTTTAATCCAAAACAACCAAAAGGAATAGAGTGTAATACTGAATTTACTTTAGTAGATAAAGATAGCGTATCAGCAATTATTGAACGACCTTTAAATGAAAGAGTAGCGGTTCTTAATTTTGCTAGTTATAAAAATCCAGGTGGAAAATTCATTGAAGGGTCAAGTGCGCAAGAAGAAAGTTTATGTCATGCTTCTTTCTTATATAATGTATTAGCCACTTGCTCTGTTTATTACGCTTGGAACAACGACCACAAAAATAGAGGATTATATGAAAATAGAGCCATTTACTCTCCTGATGTTTTATTCCAAAAGGATAAAGATGAGAGAGATTGTGATGTAATCACTTGCGCAGCGCCGAACATTACTCCAAGCCGCAAATATAATTGGGGTGTCACAGATGAAGAAAATACTGAAGCTCTAAAATCAAGAATTAAATTTGTTTTAGACATTGCGGCTGATCAAAAGGTTGAAACCTTGATTCTTGGCGCTTTTGGTTGTGGCGTCTTCGGGCAAGACGCAGAGGAAGTAGCAAATATTTTTATGGACTATTTAACTACTACTCATAAAGTGTTTAAAAAAGTTATTTTTGCTATTCCTGCTGGTTTCCATACTGAAAATTATGATAAATTTGAAAAAGTGTTTAAAGAAAGAGGTTTGTTATGAGTTTAGTGGCATATACTGATGGAGCTTGTAGCAAAAATCCTGGCGTTGGCAATTGGGGACTCGTAGTTGTTGATTCTGAAACTGATGAAGTGATTGCGGCAAAGACTGGAATTCAAAAACAATTAACTACTAACAATGAAATGGAATTAACTGCTATTATAGTAGCTCTAAAAGAATATGGTGTTGACCAAGATGAATTTCAATATCCTGTAGTATATACAGATTCTAATTATGCTTATAAAACTTTTACTGAGTGGTATCAAGGTTGGAAACGTAATGGATGGAAACGTCCAAAGAATCAACCAGTAGCAAACTTAGAATTAATTCAAGAGTATGATGCGCTTTGGGAAAGTGGTAAAAGAATTGAGCTGCGCTGGGTGCGCGGACACAACGGGAACAAATATAATGAAATAGCTGATAAGCTTGCTACAGGGAAGTTAACTATTGAGGAAATTATTTGAAAAATAATAAAAAATATGATATAATATATTATAAAAAAATAAAAGAAAGGAAATCTTGAAAAAGATTTAGGTGGAAAACATATG
>CALBGF010000244.1 GCA_937893635.1 uncultured Mollicutes bacterium
TAAATATTGAAAATTATTGCGAATTTTTGTTAATTACATTATAATGTGCTTGACATTGATTAAGAGGAGTAATATTGATACTTATTTAGAGAGTCTCATGGTTGGTGCAAATGAGAATAAGTTAGATACGAAGGTCGCTTATGAGTCATCATGGAAATGACGTTGCTTGCGTTAAAAGCAAAACGAAGTGTGTATTTTATTTAAAAAGTACAAATTAAGGTGGTACCGCGTTATTAACGTCCTTATTAATGGACGTTTTTTTATTTTGAAAGGAGAACAAATATGGCATTATCAACAAGATATAATCCAAAAGAAGTTGAAGCAGGAAAGTACGAAAACTGGAAAAACAAAGGATATTTTAAAGCAGGAGAAGATTTAACTAAAACTAAATTCTCAATGGTTATTCCGCCACCAAATGTAACTGGTAAATTACATTTAGGTCATGCTTCTAATACTACAATACAAGATATTATTGCTAGATATAAAAAAGCAAAAGGTTTTGATGTTTTATGGGTTCCTGGTATGGATCATGCCGGAATTGCAACACAAGCTAAAGTAGAAGCAAAATTACGTGCAGAGGGAATTTCTCGTTATGATTTAGGAAGAGAAAAGTTCTTAGAAAAAGCTTGGGAATGGAAGAAAGAATATGCTGATTCTATTCATAAACAATGGGCTATTATGGGACTTTCGTTAGATTATTCCCGTGAAAGATTTACACTTGATGAAGGCTTAAATAAGGCTGTTAGAAAAGTGTTCGTTGATTTATATAATAAAGGATTAATTTATCAAGGCGAACGTATTATTAACTGGGATCCAGTACAAAAAACAGCTTTATCTAATATTGAAGTCATCTATAAAGATGATGAAGGTGAATTTTTCTATTTTAAATATAAAATCGTTAACTCTGATAAATACTTAGAAGTAGCGACAACTAGACCAGAAACTATGTTTGGTGATACTTGTGTAATTGTTAACCCAAAAGATGAACGTTATAAAGATTTAATTGGACAAAGTGTTATTAATCCCGCAAACGGAGAAATCATTCCTATTTTAGGTGATGAGTACGTTGATATTGAATTTGGTACAGGTGCAATGAAATGTACACCTGCTCATGATCCAAATGACTTTAAAATTGGCGAAAAGTTTCATCAAAAACCAATTATCATTATGAATCCCGATGCCACTATGAATGAATTATGCGGCAAATATCAAGGCTTAGATCGTTTTGAATGCCGTAAACAATTAGTGGAAGATATCAAAAAAGATGGTAATTTGATTAAAATTGAAAAAATGGTTCACCAAGTTGGACATAGTGAAAGAAGTGACTCAGTTGTTGAACCTTACTTATCTAAACAATGGTTTGTTAAGATGCGTCCTTTAGCAGAGCAAGCACTTAAGAATCAAGAAGGACCAAATGCTATTGAATTCTTCCCTGAAAGATTTAACAAAGTATTTACTGGCTGGATGGAAAAAGTCGATGACTGGTGCATTTCTCGTCAACTTTGGTGGGGACATCGTATTCCAGCCTATTATCATAAAGTAACTGGTGCTGTTGTTGTTAGCGAAGAACCACCAATAGATATAGAAAATTATGTCCAAGATGAAGATGTACTAGACACATGGTTCTCATCTGCTTTATGGCCATTTACTACATTAGGTTGGCCAGAAAAAACAAGCGATTATGAACGTTATTTCCCATTAGATTTAATGGTTACTGCTTATGATATCATTTTCTTCTGGGTATCAAGAATGATTTTCCAAAGCTTAGAATTTACTAAAAAACCGCCATTTGAAAAAGTGTTAATTCACGGTTTAATTCGTGATCCATTAGGACGTAAGATGTCTAAATCACTTGGTAATGGTGTTGATCCAATTGATGTTATTAATAAATATGGTGCAGATGCATTAAGATACTTTATTACTACAACCGGTACACCAGGACAAGATTCACGTTATATCGAAGAAAAAGTCGAGAGTAGCGCTAATTACATTAATAAGATTTGGAATGCGGCTAGATTCGTATTGGCTAATTTAGGTGATAATTTTAAATCTCATCCAATTACATTAGAAGAGTTAAATCCATTAGATCGTTATATTATGTCTAAACTTCAAATGACTATTGAAGCAGTTACCGCTAATATGGATCGCTTTGAATTAGGAAATGCTTCAACACACTTATATAACTTTGTCTATGATGATTTCTGTTCTTGGTACTTAGAAATGACTAAAGTTACTTTAAATGGTGATAATGAAGTTCAAAAAGATATTACCAAACAAGTATTATTTAAAGTATTACAAGGTATCATTATGATGATTTATCCTTATACTCCATTTGTAGCAGAAGAACTTTACTTAAACTTACCAGAGCATTTAGATTCAATTATGTTAGCAAGTTATCCAGAAGTAGACAATACATTTATTGATAAAGGAGCAATTGAAGAAGTAACAACTTTATTTAATCTTATTAAAGATATTAGAAATTACAAAGTTGAAAATGATTTAGTTCCTAATGCTTCAATAACTTTACATATTTATGATCCAAAAGCACTTTATAAAAAATATATTCCTTACTTAACAAGATTTACTTTTGCTAGTAACATTATTTTTGAAGAAAAAGAAGAAGCGTTACAAAATTATAACTTATTCATTTATCCATTAGTGCAATTTGGTGTTGAAGATAATATTGATAAAGTGGCTTTACTTAATAAACTTAATGCTGAACTTGAAAAAATGAAGTCGGAGATTAGCCGTTGCGAAAAAATGCTTAATAATCCTAACTTCGTTAACAAAGCTCCAGAAAAGAAAGTAAATGAAGAAAAAGAAAAGCTTGCTAATTATCAAGACAAATTAGAAGCAATTCAAAAAAAGATTAAAAAATTATAATATTTTATTCGAAAATTACGTTTTGACCTCCTATAAGATAATAGGAGGTTTTTTTATGAAACGATTAAATGATGAAGAATTATCTTTGATTAGTGGTGGTGAAGCAATAACTATTGCGACAGTTATGGCAATATTAGCCATTGCCTTAGCAACTGTTGTTGTTTATCGCATCTTTGTTTCTAAAGGCGGTAATGCCACTTTCCCTGGTGGCTTTAAATTCACTTGGGAATAATGGGAAAAATTAAAAATATTCCTATTAATGAAAGGCCGCGTGAAAAAGCAAAAAAGTATGGCATTGCAACATTATCTAATGCTGAATTACTTGCCATACTTATTTTGTGCGGTACAGTCGGTAGTAGCGCTCTAGAAATAGCCAATAACTTATTAGATAAGGGAGGATTAATTAACTTATCATCATTAAGTTATGAAGAGTTAATTGATTTTAAAGGGATAAGTAGTGCAAAAGCTATTACCTTATTAGCGGTTTTTGAATTAAATAAAAGAATTGAGCATTTAAAAGTTGAACAAAAAAGAAAAATTTCTTCAAGTGAAGATGTTTATTTAATGTTAAAGTCGAAATTTAATAACTTGAATCAAGAAGAAGTATTAATACTTATACTTTCAACTTCAAACATTGTTATTAAAGAAGTCGTGGTAGCAAAAGGAAATTTTGATTCTGTAAATTTAGATTTTCGCGTGTTAATATCCTTACTTTTAAAAGCAAACGCTACTAAATTTATCTTGATACATAATCATCCTTTTGGTAACGCTAAACCGAGTAAAGAAGATATTGCAATGACTAATATGATTAAAAAGAAAACTAAAGAATTTTCTATTCGTTTATTAGACCATATTATCTTTGGAAATCAAGAATATTTTTCTTTTAAAGATCAAGCTCTTATATGACACTTTTCGACACTTGATTATGGTTTAATCTAGTAAGTGAGGTGCATTATTATGGAGACGCTTGTTATTAATAACAACGATGAAGAATTTGCTTTAGCGACAATTAACAAATATTTAGAAGAGAGAATATTTGACAAAAAGAAAAAGGAAATATGTTTGGTGTTTTCTAAAAAACCAACTAAATCATTTTTTAAATTAGTATTATTATCTTTTTATGACTATAAGAGTGCATATTTAAAAATGATTAAATATGAAAAAGAAAAAAAGACCAATACTCATAAAACCATTATCCATGCTGGAGAAGAAGTATATTTTAATGAACCATTAATAGTGATTGGCAATGTTAATAAAGATGCCAATTTATACATTAAAAGTAACATTGTTTTTATTGGCGATGTTAAAGGAAATATCTATTTATTAGATGATAATTCCTCAATTTATGCTGATAAATTTACTAACGCAATTTTTATTGATAGCTATGGAAGAAAAAAAGTATTCACAGCTAGCAAAAGAATTATAAATCACGATGAAATGGAGGCATTATAATGGCAAGAGTTATTGTGGTTACTAGCGGTAAAGGCGGAGTAGGAAAGACAACTGTTTCTAGTTTATTAGGCAGATATTTAGCAAAAAACGGAGAAAAGGTTGTTCTAATTGATGCGGATTTAGGACTTAAAAATTTAGACGTGGTTTTGGGTTTAGAATCACGCGTAATTTATGACTTAGAAGATATTGTAAAAGGACGCGCAACAATCAAACAAGCATTAGTGCAAGATAAAGTTTCACCTTTACTATATTTATTACCTGCGTCATTACGTATTGAAGTTACTGATATTAATGAAAACTATATGACATCAATTGTTAATCAATTAAATGCCGATTTTGATTATATTATTATTGATTCACCAGCTGGAATTGAAAAAGGCTTTTTTAACGCTATTAAGAACGCTAGAGAAGCAATAGTGGTATTAACATTAGATAAAACATCTTTACGTGATGGTGATAAAGTAATTGGTTTATTAAAAAATAATCAAATTAATGATATAAAACTAGTTATAAACCGCTACAACAAACGCGATGAAAGTCAACTTTCTTTAGCGGAAGTAGAGCGAATAATGGATGTTGAAATAATTGCCAAAATTCCTGAAAGTAAAGATATTAAGTCAGAACAAAACTATGGTTTATTAATTACTAAAAATTCTGATGCTGATATAGCGTTTAAAAACTTATCAAATAAGATTCTAGGCAAGGAAGAAGTAATTTCTAAGCCGAATTTTATGTCTAGATTCATTAAAACGCTTTCTAAATCATAATATTTAATGGTGATAATATGGAAAATCAAGTTAAAGAAGTCAAAGAAAGAAAAGTACATCGATTTAATGGCTTATATGTATTTGGCATTTCATTCTTGTTATTAGTATCAATTTGTATGGGTGGATTAATATACGCAAAATATAATCCAGAAGGCGAAATATTTGGCATATCATTTACAACAATTAATGAAAAATTCGAAGACTTTTTAGCCGTTTTTAAAAATGATGATTTGGCAAGTAAAGTTGATGCAAATGTAAAGTATATTCATATTTCTAACAATTATTATAAATGTGATGGTAATAGCGTACTTGCTTTAAGAAGTGGAAGTGTTAGCAAAGTATCCAAAGATAATGATAACTATTTTGTTCTTATTCATTATGATAATGATGTTGATGCCTATTATTATGATTTAATTGATTTAAATGTAAAAGAAAATGAAACTTTAAATTCTGGAGATAATATTGCTACTTATAAAACACAATTCAAAGTAATTTTTAAAAAGAATAATACTTTAATTAATTATGAAGAAGCAATTAGTTAATTTTAGTGTTCATCCATTAACAATCGCATATATCGCTTTTAGTATTATTGAAAAGCGATTTTCTTTTGTTATTATCTTATTTTTAATTGGATTATTTCATGAATTATTTCATGTTTTTGCAGCGCGAATTTTTAATTTGAAAATCAAAAATATTAGTGTTTTACCCATTGGGTGTTTTGCAGGTATTAGTGATCTAGAATATGCGCCAAGAATTGAACAATTAATTATTTTGTTACTAGGTCCATTATCGTTCTTTTTTACTAGTGCCATAATAAAATTTGTTACAATCAACAACTTTATTAGCAAGGATTTATATTTAGAATTAATGCAAGCTAATTTTTTTATTATGTTATTTAATTTATTACCAATTGAGCCACTTGATGGAGGGAGAATTTTAAAGATATTTTTAAGCAGTATATTTGATGAATATAGGGCTATTAAAATTAATGCATTATTCGGATTAATTATTGCCATCATACTATCAGGTATTTTAATAAAAATTCATCAATTAGTTTTTGCTATAATGCTTATATTTTTTGGAATAAAAAATGTGATAAATATTAAAAAAGATTATAAAAAGTTTTTATGCGAACGGCTTATTTATAAACCAAACAATCAATTCAAGGATAAAATTAATGATAAATTAGTACTCTATCGCTACAATAATAATTACTATGTCAATCATTTAAAAATACTAAATGAAGAAAATATCATCAATAATTTAGCAAAATCAAATTGATAATTTATTTTTTGCTTAATATGTGTTATATTTATTACGTTACTGAGATAATCATGCAAATTTTAGAAAAACATTTGACATATATATAATATATGTGCTAAATTATCTTCGTTGCGGCCTCACTAGCTACAACCGCATAGAAAAGGTGACTAACTTTTATGACCTTAATAGCGAGTCATTAGTGAAATAATATTTTCAGGAGGTGTGTTTATGTACGCAATTATTGAAACAGGCGGAAAACAAATCAGAGTTGAAGTTGGACAAAAAATCTTCGTTGAAAAATTAGAAGCAGAAGTTGGTTCAACATTTACATTTGATAAAGTTTTACTTGTTGCTGATGCTAAAGTATCTATCGGTACTCCTTATGTTAAAGGCGCTACAGTTACTGCTAAAGTTGAAAAGCAAGGTAAGAGCAAGAAAATCCGCGTCTTCAAGTACAAGAACAAGGCAAATGAACGTAAGACCATCGGTCATCGTCAACCATATACTTGCTTAGTAATTGAAGCAATTAATGCATAATTATGATTAAAGTTAATATCAAATATGTCGATAATAAATTTGCATATTTGAAAGTCTCTGGACACGCTAAAAGCGCTGATTATGGTAAAGACCTAATATGTGCTGGTGTATCTAGTATCGTAATTGGAGCACTAAATAATTTAGATGCCAAAAATTATGACATCAAAGTTACTGATGGACTAGTAGAAGTAACAAAAAATCATGAAATTACTACTCATGATGAAATAGTTATTGAAACTATGATTGTTCAATTAAGAACTATAGAAGATAGCTATCCAAACAACATAAAAATTATTAAGTAAGAAAGAGGTGCATCGCCATGATGTTTAAGTTAAATCTTCAACTCTTCGCATCTAAGAAGGGTGTTGGATCTACAAAAAACGGACGTGATTCTGAATCAAAACGTCTTGGAGCTAAAAAAGCAGATGGTCAATTTGCTACAGCAGGCTCGATTATTTATCGTCAACGCGGAACTAAAATCTATCCAGGCGTCAATACAATGCGTGGTGGAGATGATACTATATTTGCTACAAAATCCGGAATCGTTAAATACGAACGTGTCGGTAAAGATAGAAAACGCGTATCAGTTTACGAAATTGCTAAATAGTTAATTTAGGCCTGCTCAAAACAGGCCTTTTTTTGAATTTAAAGTTAGGAGATGAAATTATGTTTATAGATAAAGCGACAATTGAAGTCCGTGCCGGTAATGGCGGAAACGGAATGATTGCTTTCCATCGAGAAAAATTTATTTCTCGTGGTGGCCCATCAGGTGGTAATGGTGGAAGAGGCGGATCTATTATTTTCCGTGCTTCTAAAGGTGTTACTACTTTAATGAACTTTCGCCATTCTAAATGTATAATTGCTAAAGATGGTGAAAAAGGTATGGGTAAGAACCAATATGGTAAATGCGCGGACGATGTTATCGTTGAATTACCAATTGGTACAGTTGTAACTGAAGAAAAAACAGGTAATTTCATCTGTGACTTATCCGTAGAAGGAAAAGAATTTGTTGTTGCTAAAGGCGGAAGAGGCGGAAGAGGAAACGCTTGTTTTAAATCGCCTACTAATCGTACTCCTCGAATTGCGGAAAACGGAATGCCTGGAGAAAAGAAAAGATTAGTACTTGAACTTAAACTTTTAGCGGACGTTGGTTTTGTTGGTTTCCCTAGCGTTGGTAAATCAACTTTATTAAGTATAATCTCTGCCGCTAAACCAGAAATTGGTGATTATGATTTTACTACCATCGTTCCTAATTTAGGAGTTGTAAGAGTACCTGATGGCAGATCATTTGTCGCTGCGGATTTACCAGGATTAATTGAAGGCGCTCATTTAGGAAAAGGATTAGGATTACAATTCTTACGTCATATTGAAAGATGTCGTGTCATCGTTCATATCGTTGATATGTCTGGTAAACGTGATCCAGTTGAAGATTACCGCAAAATCAATAAAGAATTAAAGGCATATGGATATGGATTAAATAAACGTCCAATGATTGTTGTTGGTTCTAAAATGGATGAAGAAGGCGCGGAAGAACGTTTAGAATACTTACATAAAAAGATTCGCAAACCAGTAATTGGTATATCAGCTTTAACTAATGAAAATGTCGATAAATTATGCTATAAAATCGCTGATTTATTAGATAAAACACCAATGTTTAGTTTATATAATGAAGAAAATATTCAAAGCGGTGTTAAAGTTTATGAGGCTAAAGCCGAAAATGATGGCGACTTTGAAATCGTTAAGAAAAATGATCATACCTACATTATTAAAGGAGAAAGAATTGAACGTACTTATAAGTTGATTAATCTTTCTACCGATGAAGGTTTATTAAAACTGCTCAATTACATGCGTAAAATTGGTGTTGATGATTGTTTAAGAGCAATGGGCGCTAAAGACGGAGATACTGTCATATTATGCGACTTTGAATTTGAATATATTGCATAATTATTAAAAATATTATTATTAGCACAAAAGTTTTATTTTTACTTTGTGCTTTTTGTTTGCTTTAACGCTTTTAAATATGCTTGAAATATTGACATAATTGTAAATAATGTTAAAATTTGTTTTAGAAAGAAATGAGAGATTAAAATTATGAGTAACCCAGCTATAAAACCCAATGAGAATCAATTGAATACGTTAGGAGATATTGCAAACGTATTTGCAATTTTAATACGCTATAGAATATCTATCTCCAACCAATATGATAAAGTGTCTAAAAACAATTTCAATTTAATGTGTTCAATTGAAAACATCTTAACTGCCGCATGCAAAGCTTTTAATTTACCACCTTGTAAGGTTGAATGTGTTGACTATGATACTGTTAGATTTAAAAAATTCAAAAGTGAAGAATATAGTTATGTAACAGAGAGTTTCATTAATAATTGCTACCCAGAAATCAAATGGGAATTTGACAAAGCTAAAGAACCTTTAAAAATTTACAATGATTCCGCTGAGAAATTTATGGAAATATGTGAAGATTGTTTTTTCTCTATGTTTGCTGCAATTTGTAAAACTTGTTTTTTAATTATAAGAAATGAAAAAAATATACCTTTTGATGAAATAGTTAATTATTTTAATGATCAAAGTAAAAGAAATATAGATAACCCTAAAGCTATATTACGTAATACATGTAATCATTTTGTTTTTTATAATTCTAATTTACTGCAAAATGTTGAATTATCTGAAAAAGTTTATGACAAATTAATTGATTATCTTATGCAAACACAAAATAATCCTAAAAAAGTTTCGTTATTTACATATTTTTTAGATTTCTTTCCTAGCATGCTTGATTTTATTGATGATGTTATTTATAAACTCTATAAATACCTTAGTACTTATTTTGAAAATGACATGGTACTTTTCGAGATTACACAATCATATTTGGTCAAGATGGGATACAACCAAATGACTATTGGTAGTGTTAAAAACTATATAAAGAAATACTAAACTTATACACTCTAAGACATCATTAGTTTTAATGATGTTTTTTCTTTAATTCATGACAAAAATTGTATATAATAATAACGGTGATTTTATGGACGATAAAAACAATGAAAATAAGATTATTTTTGCATTATTATCGGCAGTAATTATCATAGCGTTAATGATAATATTTATCATAATGATTAATTAATCATTTAATTTGAGGTGATATTATGTTTTACTCTCTAAAAGGTTATATAGATACTATTAAACCAAATTATATAGTAATTGATGTACACGATGTTTGTTATCAACTTCTTGTTTCACATTCTGAAGATTATAAAATTGATGAACTAGTTCGTGTTTATACTTATCAAGTTATTCGAGAAGACGAACAATTTTTAGTTGGTTTTTTAACTCTTGAAGAAAAAGAAATATTTGAAAATCTAATTTCAGTTAAAGGCATTGGACCAAGAACCGCAATTAACGCCTTAAGTCAAACTCGACCAACGGAATTAAAAGAGGCAATTCTTACTTCTAATGTGAAATTTTTAAAAAAATTACCTGGTATTGGCGCTAAAGCGGCAGCACAAATCATCCTTGACTTAAAAGGAGAAGTACAAGTTAACGATCCAAAAGAATTAGGATTAAGTAATGACGCTCTTGACGCTAAAGAAGGATTAAAAGCATTAGGATTTAAAGCAAGTCAAATTGATGAAGCATTTAAAAAGATTGATTTAACAAAAGATTCATCTTCAATTATTCGTGATGCTTTAAAAGTTTTGAGGTGATAAGATGGATAGATTATTAAATGCCAATAAAAATAATGATGATATATCTGAAGTTTCATTACGTCCTCAATACTTAAATGAATATATTGGACAAAACGATTTAAAAGATAACTTACGAGTATTCATTGGTGCTGCTTTAAATCGTAATGAAACACTTGACCATGTCTTATTATATGGTCCACCAGGCCTAGGTAAAACTACTTTAGCTTATATAATTGGTAATGAAATGCATGGTAACGTTAAATGTGTTAACGGACCCGCTATTGAAAAAACTGGAGATTTAGCTTCTATATTAACGAATTTAGAAGCTGGCGATATTTTATTTATCGATGAAATACATCGTTTACCTCGTGTTGTTGAAGAAGTTTTATATAGTGCCATGGAAGATTTTACTTTATCAATCGTTGTCCAACGCGATGCTGGAGCAAAAACTATTACTTTACCGCTTCAACCTTTTACTTTAGTGGGCGCGACCACACGAGCGGGTGACTTAACCGCTCCATTAAGAGCAAGATTTGGTATCATGGAAAAATTAAATTTCTACACTATTGAAGAAATTCAAACCATTGTAAAAAGAACAGCTTTAGTTTTTAATTCGACCATTGATGATGAAGCAAGTTTAGAAATTGCTAAAAGATCACGTGGAACTCCGCGTATTGCTAATCGTTTATTCCGTAGAGTTCGTGATTTTGCAAACTTTAGAGGTACTGATAATATTACTTATCAAGACGCTCTTGATGCACTTAATGCTTTAAAAGTTGATTCATTAGGCTTAGATGACGTTGATATCCGTTATTTAAATACGATTATTGAACGTTTTAAAGGCGGACCAGTTGGCCTAGAATCTTTAAGTGCCGCAATTGGCGAAGAAACAAATAACCTTGAAGATGTTTATGAACCATATTTATTGCAACTTGGTTTAATTGATCGTACTCCAAGAGGACGTGTCGCAACTGATTTTGCTTATAAACATTTAAAAAAGAACCATCAAGGTTCTCTATTCTAATTTTTTCTTTGTATTTACACCAATTATTGAACCAGTAAGAATTAACAAGGCTCTTGAAGCATTAACAACAGTTGAATAACTTGTCCATTCTTTACCTTCAAGTAAATAATATACAAGAAGAAATAATCCATAAATTACAACAAGGACTAGACCATTAAATAGTCCTTTTTTTTGTACTTTCCGACCAAACAATATGCCAAAAGTGAAAAAAATTATAAAACTTAAAATCATAATAGTAATCTTACAAGCATCCATACTTATAACATTGTTATAAGATAAAATCGTTAATACTAAAGATAAAACTAATGTTGCAATAAAAAGAAATAAAATGGACACACTAATGTTAGATAAATATTTTTTCATTATTACACCCCGCTACTCAATTAAATGTATTACTTAAAGGAGCAAATTATGACTATTACTGAGATATTAAATATAATTTTTAAAACTTTTGTTTGTTATGTGTTTTTATTGGTTATTTTACGTGTGATGGGTAAACGAGAAATAGGAGAAGTATCAACATTTGATATTGTCGTTTTTTTTGTAATATCCGAATTATTTTCTTTATCATTAAATGAACCAGATACAAGCATATTACATTCTATTATTCCAATATCTGTAATTGTTATATTACAACTTATTTCTGCATTTATTTCCTTAAAATCAAATAAAATGCGATCAATATTAGAAGGTAAAACAAGCTACATTATTTATAATGGTGAAATTCAACAAAAAGTCATGAAAAAAGAGCGCTACACGATAGAAGATTTGATGTGTCAATTGCGCACTAAAGACATTCAATCGCCAGATGAAGTAAGTTTTGCAATTTTAGAGGATAATGGTACCTTAAATGTTATAACAAAAAAGGATTGTCGTGTATTAGACCCTGAACCATTAATTAGTGATGGTGTAATACTAAAACAAACCTTAAAACGATTAAATAAAAATGAAGAATGGTTAAAAAATAAATTGTTAAATAAAGATATAAAAGATGTTAAAGATGTATTTGTTTGTTTAGCTCTTAAGGACGATCTTTTCATTGTGAAAAAATAACCGATCAATAACAAAGAATCCATTAATAGCAATATCAACAAATACCGCAACAATTGTAGATACTCCAATAGCGCTTATATGTAATTGCTTAGCCAATACTAATAATAAACCTATACGCGCTAGTGAACTTATTACTGTTGCATAAAATGCTTTATTAGTTAAATCTAAAGCGTGCATTGCCGAAACAATGGGTGCTTCAATATAAAAAATCATAAATGGAAAAGCAAAAATTCTCACTAAATCATATCCTTCGCTTGTTCCATACAATATTAACATAATTTTATCACCAAAAAAGAAGAAAACAGTTGAGAAAAATAATCCCGTAATTCCCGATAGCATCGTGATTTTTTTAAATATATTCTTTGCTTCTTTGATTTTGTTTTTTCCAATCGATGATGACAATTTTGGCAACAAATAATTAGCAAAAGAAGTGGCAAAAAATCCTGGCATTAGTAACATTGGCATAACATAACCTGAAAGAATTCCATAGTCATGAGTTATTTCTAAAGTAGTCATACCATATTTAAGCATTAAATTAGCAACAATAATTGATTCAACAAAATAAGTAACAGAACCTACTAAACGCGATAATGTTAAAGGTAAGGATAACCTCACAATGCTTTTAGCTTCTTGAATACGTTCACTTTTTTTAATACTTATTAATTCGTTAACGCGATTATACAATTTTTTATCATTAAATATTACCATATATAGTGTTTGAAATATTTCTCCGACACATACACCTAACATAGCACCAAATGAGCCATAATTGGCACCTTTGCTTACGAAAAAATTTAAAAAACAAATAATAAATATAATACGTCCAACTTCCTCCATAATCGTAGAAGTAGAAGTAAGTTCAATTTCATTTAATCCTAGAAAAAAGCCCTTTATAATCGCAGATAAACTAACTAATGGAATAAGCAGTGCTAAAGCATAAATAGTTAAAAGTAAATCATTATTTTTTAATATAACATTAGCAATCGTTGGTGCTAAAATTATCACTAATACCATCATAAGCAAGGCAATAATAAATGCAATTGTTAAACCAGATCCAAGAATTAGTTTTGCTTTATTTCGATGTCTACTAACTAATGTAGCCATTGCAGTTGGCAAACCAAATTGGGCTAAAGTAATAACAAGAAGCATACATGGTGTTGCTAATTGATATAAACCCATACCATTAACTCCTAATTCACGTGTCATAAGAATTCGAGCAATCGTTGATAAGAGTTTCGCGATAAATCCTAGTCCTAAAAGCGTAATAATAGTTTTAATAGTTGATTTTTTGTTCATTTTTTTGTCCTTATTATTGCATTAATGCTAAAAAAAGTGTAGAGTATCAAAGTACAGTATATTTATATTAAATATAACTTGTCATTATGTATTAATTTTTTACTACTAAAAAGTAAATAGTTTTTTGGAGGAATAAACATATGCGTAGATTTATAGCTTTTATTATGTTAGCAGTAACGATTTTATTTGGAATTGGTTTTTCCACTCCGGGAATGATGAAAAATGCTAATTTGTCATTAGACTTCACTTCTGGAAGAGAGTTCGTATATACCGTCGAAAATATCAATGAAGACGATGATACAACAATTACTAAAAGCCAAATGAACAAACTCGCTAATGACTTATCATCACGATTAAATGCCGCTGGTGTAACAAAATACGGGATTACTATTGAAGAAGTGCAAGATACATTCATTGAAAATGCTCATAACCAAATTCGTGTTTCTGTCTCTCAAGATTATAGCGACCAATATGATCACATTAAACAATTAATGAGTTTCAATTCTTCATTTACATTAGCTACAAGTGATGCTCTAGAATCATCTGGTGAAGCAGAGTTAGCTAATAATGGTAATATTTTTGATGGCAGTGTTGCTCGTGTAGATTTCATTGGTGCTGAAGCTTATTTCGTTATTCCAGTTACTGATTTAACATCATTAAAAGTTTTAACTGAACATGCTAGTAGTTTAGGCTCAACAAGTAGCAGTGAAGATGAAACAACATCTGATGAAGCTAAATTAATCTTATGGTCAGATTTTAATCCTGATACTGATACCTTAGAAGATTCTAAAAAAGAAGGTAATGAAGATATTGCCGCTCGTATCTTATGCATGTTTGATCCAGCTAATTTAAACTTCAACAATGATAAAAATACTATCGCAATCAAAATTACTGATAACGCAACTGATTCAAATTCTAATGCGTATGCATTAAATGCTAATAAAGCTAAAATGTACGTTAACTTATTTAATGCTAAAAGTATTGATTTAAAATTAACATTCTTACATGATGATTATATTAGTCCAACTGCTGAATCATTTATTAGTTATGGTAAACCTAATACACT
This sequence comes from uncultured Mollicutes bacterium, assembly GCA_937893635.1. The sequence continues at coordinate 15,037 of CALBGF010000244.1, forward strand.
TAGTGCTTCTCGTACATTATTAGCAATTGGTGTATTACTAGTAATCGTTGCATTTGCTATGATATTTGCTTATCGTTTACAAGGTTTCAATGCTTTATTAAATGTAATTATTACCTTATTTGGTACATTTGCAATATTCAATGCAATTGGAATGACATTCAATGCTCCTGCTTTAGTTGCTTTAATTGCTATTACAATTCTTGCGGTTGCCTCATCAGTTATATATATTGAAAACTTCAAAAATGAAGTATATCGCGGACGTACATTAAAGAAAGCTAATACTGAGGCTCACAAACGTTCATTCATTACATTAATTGATATCCATGTCTTAACATTAATTCTTGCTGGTATTGCTTACTTTGTTGGTCAAGGTGCAATTGCAAGTATGGCTGTTGCTATAGTAATTGCTACATTATTCAATTTCTTAGTAAATGTTTCAATTAATCGCTTGATGACTTGGTTAATTACTAATGATACATCATTACAAACAAAATATAGTTATTTCAAAATTAATAAAGATTTAGTTCCTTCATTATCTGATGAAGAAAAACAAACATATTACGGACCTTATAAAGATAAAAACTTTACTAAAAACGCTAAAGGTAGTTTAATTGGAACTCTTGTTGCCACTGTTATTTGTATTGCCGCTATCGTGGGATTTGGAGTAAGTGGTAATGGTGTTGTTAATAACGAATCTGGTCAATCATTCACACGTGCATATTATGAAATTCATGAATATGCTGGTAATAAAGAAATCATCGTTGATGGTATTAGTTACTTCCAAGATAAGATTGATATTGATGCATTAAAAGATGCAAGCGTTAAAGTTGATAATATTTCAACATTTAATATTACTGATGATAACAATGAAAAAGTTTATTATTATGTTGTAGATTTCAGTAGTAATGTAAATCCAGAAACAAAAGTTACTATTGAGAATAACGAAACAACCATCAATGATTATTTATCTTCATTAATTGTTGTTGATAGCAGTGAAACTGATTCAATGACTTTAAAAGATGTTCGTCAAACTGGTAGAAACCCAGATATTAATGTAAATCAACCTTCATTATCTAACATTATAATTGTTACATCTATTTTAGTAGCAGTAAGTGCTGTTTATGTATTAATTAGATTCGGCTTAGCTCGTGGTTTAGCAAATTTAGTTATTTCTATTCTTGTTACATTTATTCCATTTGGTTTATTCAGTTTAACAAGATTAGAAGTAGGCGCTACAACATTTGTTGCTTTAATTGCTATGGTAATTATCAATGCTATCTTAACAATCGTCATTGGTGCTAAAGCAAAAGAAATTAGTAACGACCGTAAGAATGTTGAAGTATCTATTATTGATAATAATACTAATGCTCTTTCTTTAGCGGCACCTACATTAATTATGCTTTCTTCAATTACATTTGCTTTATCCGTTGACTTTATCGGATTTGGACATCCAGCATTCCGTTCATTATTTATCGTAATGGGTCTTGGTACAATCATTGTTACTTTATTAGATTTAGTAACATTCGTACCAATGCAAATGTTCTTCATTAAGTTATTCGGTGATGTTAATGTTCATTTACCTAAGATTGCTAAAAAGAAGAAACAAAAAGAAGTTTCTGGTAATATCAAAGGCGGACATAAATCTGCTGAACCTGAAGAATCATTATTCCCAGGTATTAATGACTAATTCTATTAAGGACTGTTTATCAGTCCTTTTATTTTAAGGATGGACGAGTATGGATTTTAAAACAAAACTATTAAATTATTTCAATATCGATGAAAATTTATATAAAGAATTATCTAAACCTGTTAATGAGCTTACATTACCTAATCCTAGCAAGTTTGAAGGAATGGAAAAAGCCACAAATATTATTAACGAAGCAATGAATAATAACGATAAAATCGTTATCTATGGTGATTATGATTGTGATGGAATAATGTCTACCTCTATCATGGTAAAATGCTTTAATATACTTAATTATCGTGTTGGGTATTATGTTCCTTCACGTTACATTGATGGATATGGTCTAAATGAAAAACGTGTTCAAGATTTTTATGACAAAGGATATAAATTAATTATTACTGTTGATAATGGTATTGCGCAATTTGCAGCCATTAAAAAAGCTTATGAATTAGGTATGAAAGTAATAGTTACTGATCACCATGAGCAACAAGAAACCCTACCAGAAGCAGAAGTAATATTACACCCAATTATCTCTAATTATGGCGATGTTGTTTGTTGTGGAGCTTATGTAGCGTTTATGCTTGCTAGTAGTTTATTAAATAAATGTGATAAATACCTATTATCTCTTGCTTCAATAGCAACAATATCTGATATGATGCCATTAAAAAAATATAACCGCGATATTGTGCGTTTAGGTATTTATTATATGAACCAATACCATTATTATCCTATTTCTTTACTAGCGGATAATTCGACTATTGATGAAAATGTAATCGGATTAAAAATAGCCCCTAAAATTAATGCAGTTGGAAGAATGATAGAAACAACATCAATTAACTCTTTAATTGAATATTTTGTTAGCGATAATAAAGAGCGTATTGATACAATATATAATTTTATTAATGAAACGAATGAAAAGCGTAAATTATTAACCAAAAGCACCGCGGATACAATAGAAATAGAAGATAATGTTCATTCAATTATCTTTACTAGCGACTCTAAAGAAGGAATTATCGGTCTTATTGCTAATGCATTAATGAATAAATATAATTTGCCATCGATTGTATTAACTAAGGATCATATAAATCCTAATATATATAAAGGAAGCGCGCGTAGTAAAAAAGGATTAGCTATTAATAAATTTTTATTAGAAAACAAGGATATTCTTCTCACTAGTGGTGGTCATGAACAAGCTGGTGGTTTATCACTAGAAGAAGTAAATATTGATGAACTTAAGAAACGTTTTGAAGAATACGCTACAAAAAATCCTTTTGAAGCAGAAAAAGAAGATTACATTGATATATCTATTACGGATATTAATAAAGATAATTATAATTTTATTCGTAGTCTTTCACCATTTGGAGAAGGTTTTAAATTGCCACTATTAAAAATTTCTAATATTAAAGTTAGCAATTTAGCTTATTCAAAATCTAAATTACATATTCTTTATCCATTATCAGTTAATCAAAAAATAATTGGCTTCAATTATTCTAAAGAATTATTAGATAATTACGATTATATCGATATTTATGGCACTTTAGGTTATTCTATGTTTAAATCAAAAGAATCATTTGATTTTAATATTAAACGCATTACTGATAAAGAAAATCATATAATTAACTAGGAAGAGTCAAATTTTCCTATTTGATTTTACCTAATTTTATGTATATACTAAATAAAGTAGTAGAAAAGGGAGGAAATATAATTTAATTATGAAAAAGAATATTATTCTATTACCATTATTGATGTTAGCTCTTGCTTCTTGTGGAGGAAATAGCACTAGCAATGGAGGTCAAACATCAGTTTCTGACAGTCAAACAAGCACTGTAACTGTAGAAGAAAAAACTGTTACTTTAACTGTTTCTTCATTAGGTTTGGAATCACAAAAATATGCTGATGGCACTGTTGAAGTAGAAGGAAAAGGTTTCCAATTTGTCGAATTAGGAAATTACGGCAATGGTATCCAAATGAGAACAAATAGTAAAGATCCAGAAAACATTAAAAAGTCTTCATTATGGAATACTGCAGCTTTTAGTAAAGGTATTGAAAGCATTCAACTAAATGTTACAAATGGAAAAGCAGGATACTCAAATGAAAATGCATTGATTTTTGAATTTGCTAATGATGTTTCGTTTGCTAATTCTTCAACAACAATGCTTAGTACAGTGAAGGATCAAACTGCTTACACTGTTACCCCAGAAGCATCAACTTACAAATTTGTCCGTATTACAATTAATATTACATATTCTTTGTATTTCGAATCAATTGTTATTAATCCAGTAAAATAAATTAAGTTAGGGTACGATTATTTCGTATCCTTTTTATTAGTTTTAAAGCATATTTATTAACTATTTACAACTAGTAAAATTATGAAAATGTTTTCAATAGGAGAATAATTTTATCTATTTGATTTTATTTATTTTCCTATATATAATAAAAACGTAGTAGAAAAGGGAGGAAATATATTTTTATTATGAAAAAGAAAGTTATTCTATTACCATTAATTATGATGGCTCTTGCTTCATGTGGCGGAAATAGCGCTAGCAACTCAGCACAACCATCAACATCTGGCTCAGCTAGCCAACAACCAAGTGCAAGTACTAAACCAAGTACAAGTACAAGCACAAAACCAAGCGAAAGCACAAGTACATCAACTGTAACACCAGCTAAAGAATATGGTATCGTTGATACTCCAGTAGCAGGAACAGCATACAAGTTTGGTTTTAAGCAAACTAACAAAGATGCTATGTACTACATGAAAGGCGAAATGAGCGGTTACTATATCGCATCAACAACTAATGTTGCTGAAGCAGCAGATATGTACGTAGAAGAAGCAGAAGGTGGATTCCATTTATACTTCATGAGTGGTACTGCAAAGAAATACATTCAAGCTGAAGTTAGCGGTACTCACCTTAACGCAGTAATCAAAGATAGTGCAACAGGCGTATGGAAATACAAAGCAGAATGGAAAACTTTAATTTGGTCATTAACAGATAAAGATGTATTCTTAGGAACATATGGTGACTACGTTACATTTGGTGCATCTGCAGTCGATAAAGCACCAACAAGTTATGTATCTCACTTCTATGCAGAAGGTGCAACTGGAACCGAACCAGTAATCGAAGGCGAAAAAGTTGCTGTAACAGGTGTTACTGCTGATGAATCTATCGAAGTAGAACAAGGAAAAACAAAGAAAATCGTTGCTTCTGTTCTTCCAGCTGATGCTACTGAAAAAGGATTAACTTATAAATCAAGCGATGAAACTAAAGCAACTGTTGACGCTAATGGCGTTGTAACAGGTGTTGCTCTTGGTGAAACAACAGTAACTGTCGCTTCAAAAGAAAACCCATCATTCACTGCAACTGTTAAAGTTACAGTAAAAGAAGCTACTGCAGTAGGAGAAGTTGATTCTATTGAATTAACAATTGATTCGTTAGGTTTGCAATCACAAAAATATGCTGATGGCACTGTTGAAATTTCAGGAAATAGTTTCGAATTTGTAGAATTAGGAAATTATGGAAATGGTATTCAAATGAGAAATAAGAATGGTAAAACATCTTCATTATGGAATACAGTTGCATTTGCAAAAAATATTGAAAGCATTGAACTAAATGTTACATCTGGCAAGGCTGGTTACTCAAATACTGATGCTTTAAAATTTGAATTTGCTAATGATGCTGCATTTACTGATGCTTCTACATCTATGTTAAGTACTGTAAAGGATACAACTAACTACACAGTTATTCCAAGTGCTGCCACATATACATTCTTCCGTGTTACAATTAACATTACATATTCATTGTATTTTGAATCTATTGTTATTCACTTTGCAAAATAGTTATAGCTAAAGCTAAATGAGATTACATGGGATGCGATTAACTTCGTATCCTTTTTCTTTTATTTAAAATGAAAATTGTTTATAATAATTTTTAAGAAGGTGTACATTATATGGATTTAAAAAAATATATTTATGAAATTAAAGATTTTCCTAAAGCTGGAGTGGATTTTAAAGATATTACTCCATTAATTAAAGATGGAAAAGCTTACCAATATGTCGTTAAAGAAATAGCTAGTTTTGCTAAAGAATGTGGAGCGCATGTTATTGCTTCTCCAGAATCACGAGGCTTCTTATTTGGCTGTCCAGTAGCAACTGAATTAGGAATTGGGTTTATTCCATTTAGAAAACCAAATAAGTTACCTAGAAGAACAATGTCTGTTTGTTATGGACTAGAATATGGTAATGATGTGCTTCAAGTTCATATCGATGATATTAAAAGAGGAGATAAATTTTTCTTAGTAGATGATTTATTAGCGTCAGGAGGAACTCTTGAAGCATGTATTAAATTATTAGAAGAACTAGGTGCAGAAATAGTCGGAATTTGTTTCGTTGTAGAAATTGCTAAATTAGGCGGAAGAGAACGTTTAAAGAATTATAATGTTAAATCAATAGTTACTTATTAATGAGGTGATATTATGGATAATCAAATTCATCATACTTTTGATCAAGTAAAAGAATTATATTGTCAATATATAAAAAATGAAGACGACCGCAAAAAAATTGAAGAAGCTTATGATATTGTAAGAGTACAACATGATGGTCAATTACGTAAATCAGGGGAACCTTATATTAATCATTTAATAGAAGTTGCCTATATTTTAGCATCCCTTCATGCCGGACCTGCAACAATCATTGGTGGTTTACTTCATGATGTTGTTGAAGATACTGATTACCCATTAAGTGAAATAGAAAAAAGATTTGGTAAAGATGTTTGTTTTTTAGTAGATTCGGTTACTAAAATTCAAAGAATGAAATTATCAAAAAAATATAGTGAAAATTTTGAAGCTGAAGATCATAAAAAGATATTCTTAGGTATGGCAAAAGATATCCGTGTTATTATTATCAAATTAGCGGATCGTCTCCATAATATGCGTACTTTAGAATACTTATCTAAAGAACGTCAACAAGCATTATCTAAAGAAACCCTTGAGGTATTCGCACCTATTGCTCACCGCTTAGGTATGAATACTATTCAAAGAGAACTAGAAGATATATGTTTATCTTATTTAGAACCAGAAAAATATGAGGAAATTAAAGCATTAATTGCAACAAGAATTAAAAATAGAGAAGAAAATCTTATTCAATTAAAGAAACGTATCGCAGATATGTTATATGAAAAAAATATTCCAGTTTTAGAAATTGAATCTAGATATAAATCTATTTATTCAGTTTACAAAAAGATGTATGAAAAAGGCCGTAGTTTTGATGAAATTTATGACATTATGGCTTTAAGAATTATTACTAAAACTGAAATAAATTGTTATGAAATTTTAGGCTTTATTCACCAATTATATAAGCCCGTTGTGGGCCGTTTTAAAGATTATATTGCTATGCCTAAACCAAATATGTATCAATCACTTCATACCACTATTGTAACAGGTGAAGGATTATTCTTTGAAATCCAAATTCGTACTAAAGAAATGGATGAAATCGCCGAAGATGGTATCGCTGCGCACTGGAGATATAAAGAAAATAGTAATTACAATCCGCAAAAAGAACAAAAAGAAATCGCCGAAAAATTACACTGGTTTAAAGATTTCGTATCAATGTCAAGTGAGATGTCTGATGATGCAAAAGCATATATGGATTCTTTAACCCATGATATTTTTGACGCAAATGTCTATGTATTTACTCCAAAAGGTAAAGTAATTGATTTACCTAATGGTTCTACACCTTTAGATTTTGCTTATCGCATTCACACTAATGTTGGTGATACAACAGTAGGTGCATTAGTAAATAACGTTTTAGTACCTTTAGGAACTGTTTTAAAAACTGGTGATATGGTCGAAATTAAAACATCCAAAACTTCACCTGGACCTAACGAAGGTTGGCTAAAACTAGTTTATACGACATCCGCCAAAAACCATATTCGTAAATTCTTAAAAGAGAAAAATGCTGATGCGATGCGTGATGATAAGATTGCTAAAGGAAAAGTAGCTATATTTGATGCTTTTAGAGATCGTGGAATCGAAGAAAAAGAAGCGCTTGAATTATTAAATACGCAAAAAGTTTTTGATAATTATGGAGTTGATTCTCTTGATGATTTATTTATTGCTATTTCTAATCGTAATCCTGCCGCGGGTAATGTTATTGAATTCTTAAATATCAAAAAGAAAACAAACTTAGTATTTGCTAAAGCAAGAAATGATAAAGATAGTGATAATCCAATTTTAGTTAAAAATGCTGGTAAAGTCGCTATTAACTTAGGATCTTGTTGTACTCCAATTCCTGGCGATGATATTGTTGGTTATATCACTAAAGGAAAAGGTATTACTATTCATAGACGTGAATGTCCTAATATTAAAGATGGAAAACGTTTAGTGGAAGTATTTTGGAATGAAAACTTAAAAGAACAAACATATCCTGTTGATATAACAATGGAATGTACGGATCGTAACAACTTATTAATGGATATTATGACTGCTTTTTCAATACATAAGATTAGTGTTACTAATATATCTGCTAAATCGCATAAAACAACACTTACCGCTACAATAACAGCGACAATTTTATTAAAAAATAATAATGAATATGAAAATATCAAAAATGTTTTATTAAACGTTAATGGCGTTTATGAAGTTAATAGAACTATTCATTAACAACAAAAAAATTAAGAACAAAGGCAAAATTTGTTCTTTTTTTTATGAGTTAGCCAATTTTTTAATGAAAAAAGAAAGCAGTTTGATTGACTTTATAATATTTGAAATATTATAATTAATAAGTCAAAGAAATAGATTAGTTTTATGGTTTTATTTTAGAGAGAGTTCGCTTGGTGGAAGAGCTTATAAAATCGAAAACGGACACTATGGAGACATTTTCTTGAGTAAGTAGAGAAAACGTAAGCGGCGTTAACGCGATTCAAGTGCATAGAAATATGAATTAAGGTGGTACCGCGTTATAAACGTCCTTATGAATGGGCGTTTTTATTTTTTTAAGGAGGAAATTATGGCCATTAATATTGTAAAAGGAACACATGATATCTATGATGATGAAGCTCGTGGATTTGAGTACATCGAAATGGTATTAAAGGCAGTTGCAGAAATGTACGCTTTTAACCAAATTCGTACTCCAATCATCGAACATACTGAATTATTTAATCGTTCTGTTGGTGAATCATCTGATATTGTAAGAAAAGAAATGTATACTTTCTTAGATAAAGGTGATCGTTCAATTACCTTACGTCCTGAAGTCACAGCAGGAGTAATGCGTTCAATTGTATCTAACAAATTATACGCAACAAAAGATTTACCAATTAAAGAATTTTATATTGGACCATGTTTTAGATATGAAAGACCTCAAGCAGGTCGATATCGTCAATTTAACCAATTTGGTGTTGAAAGCGTTGGCGTCACTAATGCTTATCAAGATGTTGAAGCCATTATGCTTGGTTATGATGCTTTAAGATTTTTAGGATTTAAAAATGTTAAATTAAAAATTAATTCTTTAGGTGACCAAGAATCACGTGATAATTATAAAGAAGCTTTAAAAGCTTATTTTGCTAATCACATTGATGAAATGTGTGAAGATTGTAAAGAACGCTTTAAAATCAATCCTTTAAGAATTTTAGACTGCAAAGTAGAAAGTGATCAAGAAATTGCTCATAATGCGCCTAAAATGCGTGATTATTTAAGTGAAAGTGCTAAAGAACGTTTTAAAATTGTCACAGATGCTTTAGATGAATTCCAAATCCCATATGAAATCGATGATGGTCTAGTTCGTGGATTAGACTATTATTCACATATTATTTTTGAATTCCATTATCGCACAGAAAGTGGTATGGATTTAGGCGCAATTGGAGCAGGCGGACACTACGATAACTTATTAAAAGAAGTTGGCGGTCCTGCTTTAGCGGGTGTAGGTTTAGCATTTGGTATTGAAAGATTATATGCAGTAATGAAAGATGATAACTTATTAAAAGATACAGCTTTAAAAACTGATTTATATGTAATGCCAATTGGCGAAAAATGTGTTAAAAATGCTTTATCAGTAGCAGAATACTTAAGAGCTAATGCTTATAAAGTAGAAGTATGCTTGGAGAATAAATCATTTAAACAATTATTTAAACGCGCTGAAAACGCTAATGCACAACTTGCTGTTATCATTGGTGAAAATGAAGTAGAAAAAGATGAAGTTGTATTAAAAGACTTACATACTCAAAAACAAGTAAACATTCCTTTAGCTAATTTAATTGATACATTAGATATGATGTTTAATGATTATGAAGAGGAAGAACATCATGATTGTTGTTGCGGACATGATCACGAACATGAATGCGGATGTGGACATCATCATGAAGAAGATGAAGAGGAAGAATATTGTGAGGAAGAAGATGGACATGAATGTTGCTGCCATCATCACCATCACGAAGAATAGGAGTTAATTATGGAACGTACACATTATAATGGCCGCTTAGGATTAGAAGAAGTCGGCCAAAAAGTTACCTTACTAGGCTGGGTTCATAAATGGAGAAATTTAGGCTCTATTATGTTTATTGATTTGCGTGATAAAACTGGTATTGTTCAAGTTATGGTTAATACCGATAAAATAACTGATTTACCAGATATCCGTAATGAATATGTTATCCAAGTATTTGGTGAAGTAGCAAAAAAAGAAGTTGAAAACACTAAATTAAAAACTGGTAAAATTGAAGTCGTTGCTTCAAAAATCATTTTAATCAATGAAGCACAAACTACTCCAATGATTATTGATGATAATACCGATGCTTTAGAAGATACACGTCTAAAATATCGTTATTTAGACTTAAGAAGACCTTGTATGCAAGAAATATTACGTACAAGAGCAAAAATTGTTAAAGCTGTTCATGAATATTTAGATGCTCATGAATTCTTAGAAGTAGAAACACCAATTTTATGTTTATCTACTCCAGAAGGAGCAAGAGACTACTTAGTTCCTTCTCGAATTCACAAAGGACATTTCTACGCTTTACCGCAATCACCACAAATCTATAAACAATTATTAATGGTTGGTGGTATTGAAAGATATTACCAAGTAGCGCGTTGTTTCCGTGATGAAGATTTACGTGCTGATCGTCAACCTGATTTTACGCAAATTGATATTGAAACATCTTTCTTGGATCAAGAAGAGTTCTTAACATTAATGGAAGGATTAATTGCCAAAATCATGTTAGATGTTAAAGGCATTAAGATTGATTTACCTTTAAGACGTATGGAATATGATGAAGCAGTTAATGTATATGGTAGCGATAAACCTGATACACGATTTGGAATGCATTTAGTAGATGTTAAATCAATATTTAATAATTCCGCTTTCGAAGCATTTAAAAATGCAAAATTTATGAAAGCAATTGTTGTTCCAGGTGTTGCTAATATTACATCTAGAAAAGTAATCGATGAACTTAATATGCAAGCTAAAAAGTTCTCTTTACATGGCGTAACTGTCTTAAAAGTTGAAAACGATGAATTAGTGGGTTCATTCACTAAATATTTAAGTGAAGAAGAAAAAGTAGCATTAAAAACAACATTAAACTATAACAATAATGATATTATTATTATGGCTGCAAGCGATAATAACACTAATGTATGCTTCGGTTTAGGTTCTATTAGAAGTAATTATGCTAAACAATTAGGATTTATTAAACCTGATACTTATGACCTATTATGGGTTGTTCACTGGCCATTATTTGAATATAGCGAAACCGAACATCGTTATGTCTCAAATCACCATCCATTCACTCGTCCATGTGATGAAGACTTAAAATATTTAGATACTGATCCAAGCAAAGTATATGCACAAGCTTATGATATCGTATTTAATGGTTATGAAGCCGGTGGTGGTTCATTAAGAATCTATGATGGAAAAGTACAAAAAAAGATCTTTGAAGTCTTAGGATTAACTGATGAAGATATTAAAAACAAATTTGGTTTCTTCATTAATGCTTTCAATTATGGAACACCTCCACATGGTGGTATGGCATTTGGCTTAGACCGTTTAACGATGATTCTTGCTGGTACAAATAACATTCGTGATGTAATTGCTTTCCCTAAGAATTTATCAGCGGTTTGCCCAATGTCAAATGCACCTCAACCAGTTGATGAACAACAATTAAAAGATTTACATATTAAAATTGCTGATGAAGACTAAAACTAATTATTGAAAGGAAATTTAACAATGAACAAAGATGATCAACTTTGCGTAGCAGCGATTAGAGCTACATGTATTGACGGAATTAACAAAGCAAAATCTGGACACCCAGGTATGGCTTTAGGAAGTGCACCAATTTTATATACTTTATTTACAAGACATTTAGTTAGTGCTCCAACTTACCCAAATTGGATTAATCGCGATCGATTTGTCTTAAGTGCTGGACATGCTTCTATGCTTTTATACACAGTTTTACATTTTGCCGGATATCAAATTACTCTTGATGATTTGAAAAACTTCCGTCAACTTGACTCATTAACTCCTGGTCACCCAGAATACCGCCATACCCCGGGCATTGATGCAACATCAGGACCATTAGGACAAGGTATTGCGCAAGCTGTTGGTATTGCTTTAGCGGAACGTTCTTTAGGGGCCATGTATGAAGAAGGAAATCAAGTATTTAATCATTATACATATGCTTTATGCGGTGATGGTTGCTTAGAAGAAGGATTATCTCAAGAGGCAATTTCTTTTGCAGGTATTCAAAAACTAAATAAATTAATTTTACTTTATGATAGTAATAAAGTTACTCTTGATGGTGATTTAGATTTATCAAGTAATGAAGATACGAAAAAACGTTTTGCTTCTTGTCATTGGAATGTTTTAGAAGTTAATGATGGTAATGATGTTGACGCGATTGATAACGCTATTAAAAAAGCAAAAAAATCAAAAGATAAACCAACACTTATTATCGTTCATACTATTATTGGTTATGGCTCTAAAAACGAAAACACATGTAAAGTACATGGCGCTCCATTAGGAGATGAAGATGGTGCTTTAGCTAAACAAAAATATGGTTATAACTATGCACCTTGGGAAATTCCTGAAACTGTTTATGAAACATTTAGAAATACTTTCATTGCTCGTGGTAATAAAGCTATTAAGAAATGGGAACGTACATTTAAAGCTTACAAAAAGACTCATTTAGCGGAAGCTACACGTATTGAAGAAACTATTGATAATGATGTAAGCAAATATGTATTTAAAGAATTACCAGTATTTAATGATGATTTTAAAGATTCAACACGTAATACATCACAAGCTATTTTAAATATTTTAAATAAAGAAGTCTTTAATCTTATTGGTGGATCCGCAGACGTTGCAAAATCCGTTTGTACTATCATTAAAGATGAAAAAAATTGTACTCCAGAAACTCCTGAAGGACGTAATATTAACTTCGGAATCCGTGAATTTGCGATGGCCTGCATTCAAAATGGTATGTTACTTCATGGTGGACTTCGTACTTATGTCGGATGTTTCTTAGTATTCTCTGATTATATGAAATCCGCAATTAGAATGTCAGCGTTATCTAAATTACCTGCTATATATTTATTCTCACATGATTCAATTGCGGTAGGAGAAGATGGACCAACTCATCAACCAATCGAACAATTAGCAATGTTACGCGCTATGCCTAACGTTGATGTTATCCGTCCTTGTGATGCAACAGAAACTGCTGCTGCATGGAAATTAGGACTATTATCAAGTGAAACACCAACTGCAATTATCTTATCACGTCAAGGATTACCAGAAATGAAAGCAAGTAATTATGATGGTGTTGCGCATGGTGCTTATATTGTTGGAAAAGAATTAGGTGAAAAACCAGATTCAGTTATTATTGCTACAGGTAGCGAAGTTAGCCTTGCTATGGAAGCAAAAGCTAAATTATATAACGAAGGAATTGATGTACGTATCGTATCTATGCCTTCTCAAGAATTATTCTTAAAAACTAGTAAAGAATACCAATTAAGTGTTTTAGGAGATGATTATGATCATCGTATTTCTGTTGAAATGCTTACTACATTTGGTTGGGGAAGATTTGCAAGATTTAATATGGGGATTGATAGTTTTGGTACCTCTGCACCTGCTAATGACGCAATTAAATCATTTGGATTTACTAGTGATGCACTAGTTGATTTAGTCAAAAAAGTCGTTGGTAAATAA
>CALBGF010000245.1 GCA_937893635.1 uncultured Mollicutes bacterium
TAAAAAACCACGAGCGGTAAACTCGTGGTAATATTTAAAGTTTTTGTATTCTACTAAAATCCAGGTTTTCCAAGTAAATGGAACATATTTCTTTTATAAATTTCGACACCTGGTTGATTAAATGGATTAACACCTAATAAGTAAGCAGACATTGCACAAGCTCTCATAAAGAAATAGAATAAAGCGCCTAAATGGTAAGCATCCATTTTATTAACATTAATTAAGATATTAGGAACATTTCCATCTTCTTCGTGGGCTTTGATAGTTCCTTTCATTGCTTGTTCATTTACAAATGATAATGTTTTACCTTCAAGATAATTCAATCCATCAAGATTTTCATCATCATGAGGAACTTTAATATCAATATAAGGAGTATTAACATGAATTGTAGTTTCAAATAACACTGGAGATCCTTGTTGAATGTATTGACCTAATGAATGTAAATCAGTGGAGAAAGTAACAGATCCAGGGAATAAGCCTTTTTTATCTTTTCCTTCAGATTCACCAAATAGTTGTTTTAACCATTCACCAATTAATGATAATGAAGGTTCATAAGTAACAAATAATTCTACTGGTTTATTGTGACGATAGAAGTAATCACGTAATACAGCATATTTATAACAATCATTTTCTAATAAATTGTCATTATCGTATTTGACCATAGCGTCAAATGCACCTTGAAGCATTTTTTTAATATCAATACCAGCACAAGCAATTGGGAATAAGCCAACTGCGGTTAATACACTATAACGACCACCAATGCTATCAGGTAATACAAATGTTTCGTATCCTTCAGCATTACAAAGTTTCTTTAATGCGCCTTTTTCTTTATCGGTTGTGGCAAATATGGCTTTTCTACTAGCTTCAACTCCGACTTTTTCAATTAATAATTCACGTAATAATCTAAAAGCAATTGATGTTTCAGTAGTGGTACCTGATTTAGAAATTACATTAATAGCGAATTTCTTATTTTTAAGATAATCCATAACTTGAGCAATATAAGTAGGTGAGAAAGTTTGACCTAAATAGATAATCTCTAATTTATCATTACTAAATAATCCACGTAATGCCTCAATTGCTGCTCTTGCACCTAAATAAGATCCACCGATACCACAAACGACTAAGGTTTCAAAATTCTCACGAACATATGCGGCATCTTTAATCATACGTTCAACTTCTTTTTTATCGTAATCATTTGGCCAAGTAGTCCAACCTAAGAAATCACTACCTTCGCCAGTTTTGTTATTAATCATGTTGTTGATTTCTTTAACCTTATCTTTATAAGAATCAAAATCAACATGTTCAATAATGTGTGAAAAATCTAAACTTATCATATTTTGTTCCTCCATAGACTCGTCTATCCAACTATTTAATTTTTCTTTTAAAGGATAAAAATCCTTATCAGTAAATATCATTTTTATGCGCTTTGGTTTGTTAAACGAAAATGGCTTTTTTAAATTTTGTCTTTCTCGTTCACCTAATGCTTTTATTGAAAGCTTTAGGTAATTGTTTTTCTCTTCATATCCTAATACTTTGACTTTAACTTCGTCATCAACTTTGACATAATCTTCAATATTTTTGACAAATTTTGAAGATATTTCGGAAATATGAATTAATCCAGTTTGTCCATTTTCAAACACCACGAACGCACCATATGGCTGAATACCAGTAACACGTCCAACAATAATATCGTTTGCTTTATAATAAACGCGTTCCAATATTAATCACCTCGACTTAATAAGCATTCCAATAGTTTTAAATCCATTGGTGTAGTAATCTTAAAATTCAAATCATTATTTTTGAGTAAGTAAACTTTTTTGCCACTCATAGTAACTAATTGAGCATCATCACTAGCATTATGAATGTTGTTATTAATAGCTAACTTATGAGCTTTAAAAATTAATCCATATTTAAATGCTTGTGGTGTTTGAATAGCCACTAAAGAAGATCTATCCACTAAAGCACCATAATGGTAATTGTTATTAGTGGCGATTGTATCAATAACATTTCCAACCATTGTTATTGCTGAATGTCTTTTACTAGTAACAATCATTTCTTCAATTAAAGAAGAACTAATTAATGGCCTAGCAGCATCATGAATAATGACTAAATCTTTGCTAACTGCAAAACCTTTTAATGCTCCTAAGACATTAAAAGATGATTCTTGCCTAGTTTTACCGCCTTCTACAAGCATATGAACTTTTTCAAATTTAAACTTATCGATAATTTTATATATTTTTTTGAAAAACTTTTTTTGTGTGACAATGATAATTTCATCAATACTTGGAGTGTTTTCAAACGCTTGAATAGAATAGTAAATCAAAGGCTTATCATGAATTTCAAGAAATTGTTTGGGAGTGTGATTGTTCATTCTTTTGCCATTACCTGATGCTAAGATAATTCCAAAATTCATAACGCTCACCTCTCAATGTATTATAGACTAATAGCAACAAGAAAAAAAGTAATTTTATGTATATTTGATACAAAAAATTACAATTTATTTTCATAATTTTTTACTTTAAATCGCTCAACTTACTTTCGACGTTCATAAGTTCAAACGATACCGCAATTGAATCGATAATTAGTTTCATTGCTTTTTCTAATGTCGAGTTCGCGGTATAATCGGCTTTGCAAGCGAAGTTAATACGATCGGCATCATATAACTGCATTGCTTTTTCTTTAGCATCATTTGCGTATATGGCAATAGATTTTCCGCCATTAGACTTAACTAATGCCATACAAGGAACATCAGTCATTCCATCACCTAAATAGACAATATTTTGATGAGGGATACGACGATTGATAGTTTTAGAATTTAAAGTATTATCATCAGTAACATCAAGAACACCTTTTGATATTCGATAGATAAATTGGGTTTTTCCAGTATAGTTGATTGTTAATTTTGGCCAAACTGGTTCATCGTTTTCATCAAATAAGAATTCACATCCGTATATCGCGGTAAACTCATTAGCTATTGAACATCCATCAATAATTTCTTTTGTCCCAGATGATACTAAATAATGTTCGACTTTGACACCTTTTGATTCTCCATAAGCATTGATTCTTTTGAACCAAGTAGAAACACCAGGATAGAAGCGAATATCTTTACCTAAACTTTTTAAATATTCTTTGGTTAATTTAATGCCTTTTTCTTTAGAAAGTTTAACCATCATATACATATAGGATAAAATTCTTTCAACATTTGTTTTTTCTGAAAAAACTGATGTTTCATGCCAGAATTCTTCAGGAGTCATTCCTAAGGCCGGAATAAAAGAGTAGTTTTGCATATCTTCGCTAGATAATGTTTTATCAAAATCATAGACGATAGCAATAATTGGTTGCTTTTTCATTAAAATATAATCCTCCTAATTCTCATATAAATTATATATTTATATGAAAAAATAGTCAAATTATATGCACAAATAACGAGTATTTGCTTGAAAATATAAAATTTTATTTATAAAATATTTATTTGAAAAGGAGCTTAACTGTTATGATATTGAATGAAGTAAATTTATTACCATTATATATCGTTATAGCTATCATTGGTGTTTTGTTATTTTTGTTTTTATTGATAGAAATAATTGGCTATTTTTCTTTAAAAAAATTAAATGATAGAATTGAAAAAAGAAACTACAATGTCAATATCTTATTAGCACAAAAATACGATATATTGGTCTTGCTTGCTAAAGTATTTAAAAAATATAACATGACCATACCAAGTGAATTTCAAGAAGAATTATCACCAAAAATGGATGAATCATTAAAGCGTTTAACACTTACAGAAAGACTTACAGTTAAAGCATACTTAATGAAAGCTAGTCAAACCTTATTATATTTTGCAGAAAGTAATGAAAAAGTTAAGAATGATAATGAGTACCAAATATTAAAAAAATCTCTATTAGAGATTGATCAAAACCATCGTAGGGCATTAGCGCTTTATAACGCTGATGCATTGGGCTTTAATTACTGGATTAAAGTATGGGCGTTTCGTCCAATCGCGCGTTTAGCAAATTTCAGTGAGAGAGAAATCGTTTCCTAGTTATCGTTTTTCTTTAATTATTCACACAAATGTGTATAATTATTAGTGGTAAAGAGGTGTATTAAAATGAATAAATTACCAGTTATATTAATTATTATGGATGGCTATGGCATAAGAAAAGAAACTTATGGTAATGCTATCGCGGAAGCTAAAAAACCACATCTTGATATGCTTATGAGTAAATATCCTACTACATTAATTCAAGCATCTGGTGAATATGTTGGTTTACCAGATGGTCAAATGGGTAACTCAGAAGTAGGTCACTTAAATTTAGGTGCAGGACGTATTGTTCACCAATCATTAAGTTTAATTAACAAAGCAGTTAAAGATGGAACATTTTATGAAAATGAACATTATTTACACGCTATTAAATATGTAAAAGATCATAATTCTAATTTACATATTATGGGCTTATTATCTGATGGTGGTGTTCACTCACATATTAATCACATCATTGCTATGATTAAGATGGCTAAAAAAGAAGGATTAAAAGATGTATTCGTTCACTGCTTTATGGATGGAAGAGACGTTGATCCACAAGTTGGTGTAACATACGTTGATAAGATTGCTAAAGTAATGGAAGAAGAAAACTTTGGACATATCGCCGATATTTCTGGAAGATACTATGCAATGGATAGAGATAAAAACTTTGATCGTAATGATAAGAGCTACCGCGTTATGGTTGATCATGATGGAGCAAGCTTTACTGATTATAAGCAATACTTCAAAGATCAATATGCATATTTACCTACTACAGGAAAAGATGCATCTGATGAATTCATTATCCCAGCTTATAACGCTAATGTGGATGGCAGAATCAAAGATGAAGATGCGATTATTTTTATGAACTTTAGACCAGATCGCGCAATTCAAATTGCTACAATGTTCTCTAACCCATATTTCTATGAACATCCAGCAGTTAAAGCTGATGGTACATTAATGTATAAACCATATGTACCAAGTCATGTTTTGAAAGATATTTTCTTTGTATCAACAATGAAATATGCTGATTCAGTAAAAGGTGAAATTGCCTTTGCTTTACCTAAATTAACAAATGTATTAGGTGTATGGCTCGCTGATCATGGATATCGTCAACTTCGTATTGCTGAAACTGAAAAATACGCTCACGTAACATTCTTCTTTGATGGAACAATTAATTATGATGGAATTGAAAGACCAGAATTAAAAGGATCTCGTCGTGTCTTAGTTAATTCTCCAAAAGTTCCTACATATGATATGCAACCTGAGATGTCAGCGTATGAAGTTACTGATAAATTATTAAAAGAGTTAGATAAGAAAGATTTAGATGTTGTTATATTGAATTTTGCAAACTGCGATATGGTTGGACATACAGCGGTTGAACCAGCCGTTGTTAAAGCTGTTGAAACAGTTGATGAATGTGTTGGTAAAATTTATGATTACGTTCAACAAAATGGCGGCACACTTATTGTTACTGCTGACCATGGTAATGCTGAAATTATTAAAGATGCTGAAGGTCATCCATTTACTGCTCATACAACAAGTAAGGTTCCAGTAATTATTACTATTCCAGGATTAAAACTTCGTGAAGATGGTAAGTTATCTAATATTGCTCCAACAATTATTGATTTATTAGGTGACACAAAGCCAGTTGAAATGACTGAAGATAGTTTAATTATTAAATAGTTTAACTTTAGATCCTAATGGTTTAAAACACCACTAGGATTTTCTTTAATTTTAACAAGGGGTAATAAGTAGTTAAAGACAAGTAGTTTTTAAGTAAATAAGTATTAATTATTTACAAAACAAAACTTTAGTAAAAAAATGTGTATTTATTAGTTATATTTTAGTAATTTTATAGAAATTTATTAAAAAAAGCGCTTTAAAAGTGAATTTTTTAGTGATAAATGCAATTAATAGTAGTAAATTAATAGTATAAATATGAAAGTTGAGGTAATAATTTATGAAATTTGAAGAAATCCCATTAATAGTTCCTTCTCTTGATGAACTATCAAAAAAATATGAAGCATTAATTGAAAAATTAGAAAATGCTAAAACCGCAGAAGAGCAAATTAATGCTTATAAAAAAATTATGAAATATGATGATCACGTTGAAACAATGTTTACTGTGATTTCTATTCGCTATTCCTTAGATACCACTAATGAAGAATATGTTAAAGCTAATGATGTACTTGATGAAATTGCTCCACAAGTACAAGTATTTAGTGATAAGATTAACAAAATCTTAGTATCTTCTCCATTTAGAAAAGAGTTAGAAGAAGAATTTGGACCATATTTATTTAAACAAATTGATATGGCATTAAAATGTTTTGATCCGAAAATTATTGAAGATTTACAATTAGAGAATAAATTAGTTTCTAAATATAACAAAGTCATGGCTAGCGCTAAAATTAAATTTGAAGGTGGAGTTTACAATTTATCACAAATGGGTAAATTCACAACTGATGTTGATCGTGAACGCCGTAAAAAAGCTAGCAAAGCAGTTGCTAAATTCTTTGAAAAACATCACGAAGAGATTGGACAAATTTATGATGATTTAGTTCACGCTCGTGACAATATGGCTAAAAAATTAGGATTTAAAAATTATATTGAATTAGGATATATGCGTTTAGGAAGATGCGATTATAACGCTGAAATGGTTGCAAATTATCGTAAACAAGTAGAAACAGTTTTAGTCCCTGTTTGGAAAAAATTATATAAACGCCAAATGAAACGTATTCATATTCGTAACCCACGTTTCTATGATATGGGATTAAATTTCTTATCTGGAAACCCAACTCCAATTGGTAATCCAGAATATTTGGTAAGCAAAGCTAATGAAATGTATCACGAAATGTCAAAAGAAACTGGTTCATTCTTTGAATATATGGTTGATAATCATATGATGGACTTAATTGCTAAACCTGGAAAACAAGGTGGTGGCTATATGACTTATTTACCAGAATATAAATGTCCATTTATTTTCTCTAACTTCAATGGTACATCCGGTGATGTTGACGTATTAACTCATGAATTTGGACATGCTTATCAAGGATATTGTTCAAGAAATATTAAAGTATCAAGTTATCGTAGTCCAACTTTAGAAGCATGTGAAATTCACTCAATGTCAATGGAATTCTTTGCTTGGCCATGGATGGATAAATTCTTTGGTAAAGATGATGACAAATATCGTTTTGCTCATTTAGCAGACGCAATTATGTTTGTTCCATATGGTGTAACTGTTGATGAATTCCAACATTTCGTTTATGAAAATCCTAATGCTACACATGAAGAAAGATGTGCAAAATGGCGTGAATTAGAAAAGAAATATACTCCTTTAAAGAATTATAAAGGATTTGATGTATATGAAAACGGAAATTTATGGTTAAAACAAAGTCATATTTTCCAAACACCATTCTATTATATTGATTACACTTTAGCTCAAGTTTGTGCTTTCCAATTCTTAGTTGAAATGCGTAAGAATCAAGAAAGAGCTTGGAATAAGTATAATAAATTATGTAAGATGGGTGGAAAATATCCATTCTTAGAATTACTTGAACATGCGCATTTAAGAAATCCTTTTGTTGATGGAAATATCAAGAAAGTTGTTCGTCCATTAATCAAAATACTAGATTCCTTTGATGACGCTAATATGTAGTTAATAGTAAAAGACAAATAAAAAAAGCTTGCAAAATTGCAGGCTTTTTTATGAATTAGACTTAAATTTAAAAAATTAGTCAATCCACCAAACTTGTTTTCCAAGTGCAACACGGATGACATCCCAAATCCAGATGACTACAAAGCCACCGGTGAGTAAAAGAATTACTGCTAGAATTACTCCGACGATGTTGTTTTTTGCTAATGATCTAAATAATCTTAGCAAGTTACCATAAATGCCTACGAAAATAGTAAGTAGTAAACGGACAATGTATGGTAATCCTTCAAGTGCTTTTACTAAATCTTTCATGATACAATTCCTCCACATAATCATTATATCACATAAAATAAAAAAAATA
>CALBGF010000246.1 GCA_937893635.1 uncultured Mollicutes bacterium
TAAACGTCGATTGGTCCATTCATATAAATAAATATCATTTATGTTTGATGTATCCTCATTTATTTCATATGCTTTAATAGGAAATCCATCATTATCATAACTTATATAACGTTCTAATCCATTATTAGTTTTATATCGCGTTAATAAATCTTTATTAATGCTATCTTCATAGAAGAAGTTTGTTTTTAATCCTGAAGATTCTTCGATTTCAGTAATATTATTATTACTATCATAACTATATTTGATTGTTTTATTATCTTTTAATATTTCTTCTTTTAATGTATCATCAATATTATATGAATAATTTGTTGCATTAAATAAATCTTCTTTACTTGTTATTCGACCTTTAAAATCATAACTATATTCAAGTGATTTGTAATTAGAACCATAAATAATTATTTGATTACTTATTCTTAGTAATGTATTTCCATTATTTTTAGCATAGATATATTGGTTGCTTAAATTACAACTTCCATACTTAATATCACTACTTGTTAATAATCCAATAGCGTTGTAAGTATCAATTTTTTGAATGCAGTTATTACTATTTATAAGATTATGTAATGTGTCGTCACTACTAAATGCTGTAGTATAAACAAAGTTTTCTAATCCCCCACTTAATGGTTCAAAAGATATTATCGGACTATTTCCAATAAAACAATATACTTGTTCTATTCCTGTATATTGTGATATAGAAATGGTTTGTATATTATTATCAACCATCACCTTAATCGTATAGTCACATGTAGTTTGATATTCACTATTTACTGTTCGACTAAAAGTAATTGCAATATTATGAATTCCTTCACTTATGCTTCCTAAATCAATAAGAGTCCCATTATCATTAGGCCAATATGATAAATATAGTTTTCCCTTATACGATTGTAAGGTCATAATACCATCTTCTATTTGTTCAAGATATAAATTAGACCTAAAATCAAAAATTGCTTGAGGTTTATTTGTGTTGTTTTTTATTTTCACTTTTGCAGCAACTGTACCACTATTAAATGAAATTTGTTTATAGACAAATACACCTGGCGTTAGTATTAAATGATTAGTATTAAAAATATCATCGTAAGTTAACAAGTAACTATTTTTCTTTTGATAATCATTATTTGCTAATACATTTAAAGTATCATTTTCATCTATTGTCATCAAAGAATTATGTAGTGGATATACAATTATTTTATTATTTTCGTTATTAGTTGCACTTTTAAGTTCATCATAATTCAAATATATATTATCAATAACCTTATTCAGATGACTTCCATAATAAGGCTCATCTTCTTTGACAACAAAAGCTGTTTTATTTTGATAATTTGTTATTTCTTTTTGTGTTTTAATACTGCCTAAATGAATTGCTAAAGCAGATATGGTAAGCAATTTATCACTAGAGTTCTCAATTACTGCAATTGCACAATCATTAGCAACTTGATTTTCGCTATAAATACCTTCGTTATCATCATTTTGATTTGGCAAAACATATTTACTTCCATATCCTAAAACTCCGCCTAATGTTAAATTAACTGGCATTGTACTTTTTAGTGATATGTAATGTTTATTACTGAACTGATTTGATGGAAAAGATTTTATAGCGCCATTTACTATTAAATCGCATTTTTCAATTAAGTATTTATTACCACTTTCATTCTTTAATTTCCAATTTAATGTTACAAAATTCCAACTATTTGCTTTGAAAACATCATAATCATGATATAAAACATATCCTTCAGAAACTAAAATCGGTACTTTATTTACGACACCAATTTGATTTTGATGTTTTATTTTTATGGTTATATTATCTTGTGAAGAATTTTGCCCAATTGAAAATAAGAAATGTTCATAGTAATCATTATCTGTATCAGTTTTAAACCAAAAAGACACTGTACCTTCTAAAGCTTCTTCGAATTTAAATTGATAAATACACCCAAATGCTGCATTTTTAAAATTACCTATTGTTGGAACATTATTAATAACTTTTATTTCTGGAAATAATGTATTTTTACTAGTATCAGCATTATTAATAATAATTGGCATTGTTTCTTTTCTTTTTATTCTAATAATATTATTTTTGCTATCATAAACACTACTAATTAGATTAGAATTTCCTTCATCAAAGAAACAATAATAATCATTACTAGTATTATTGACATCATATTTTAGTTTTTGAATTTTTGCTTTTTTATTAGCGTTTAGTTTATGAGAAGAAAATGTTTCTTCCATAATTTTATATTCATTATTTCTTATTGTTTTTCTTATTAAATTATTATCTTCATCAATAATATTTACTTCTTCTAAATTATTAGATATTACTTTTAATAAATTTCCATTAATATCATAAGTATATTCATATGTATCATCTATGAGTGAATCATGTATGCTATTTATTCTATTATGTTCATCATAATTCATAGATAACAATGTTGTTTTTACACCAGTATTTATATCTTCTACTCCAATACTAATTAAATTTCCATCTTTATAATCATATACATACTTTGCATTTGAATATAATTTTTCAATTAAATAGTATTGATAATCGTTCATCTTTTGATAATTATATTTAATTAATGATCTAGTAGTATTATTTGTAAGATTTTTCAATAAAATTTCTTTTAAATTATCGCCTTCATAGTTAAAACAATAAACCTGATTATTATCACATGTGATTTTAATAATTCGTTGTTTGGAATCATATTCATAATTTATTGATTTGTTAATCGAATTATTAATATTACCTAAAGACAATGACTCTAATAATTCATAATTATCATTATATTTATTAGTTATTTGAGTAGTATTATCACGAGTTGTGTTTATAACATTAAAACTTTTATAATATGTATATTTAATATTATAATTGCTCTCATCAGTTATGCTTGCTATAAAATTATCAGAATAACTATATGATTTTTCCA
>CALBGF010000247.1 GCA_937893635.1 uncultured Mollicutes bacterium
GTATAAACATCGCTTAATTCAAACATTTTAATATTTTTAGCTTGTCTAGCTAAGTTATAAGATAATGTTTGAAGTAAAGATGGAAGTAATACTCTTCTTACAATCTTATGATCATCAGTCATTGGATGAAGTAAAGTATAACATTCATTATTATTTAATGTAGCAAAATAAGTATTAAGTTTTTCACTAATTAAAGTGTAATTTAAAGTTTCATAGAAACCATTATTAGTTAATAAGTCACGAATTTGACGTTTACGTAATTGACGAGGTTTTAGTCCTCCGACAGTTGTTTTTTGTTTTGGTAATGTTGATTCAACTTTATCAAATCCTAATAAACGAATTACTTCTTCGCTTAAATCAGCATCAAGCTTAATATCAATACGATAATTAGGAATTGTTGCTAAGAAATGATTACCATCTTTTGAATCAATATCAATATTAACGCGGCGTAATGTTTCAATAATTAATTCATTATCAAAGTTACTACCTAAGCGTCCATTAATTGCGTCACATGAACTTTCAATAACTGTAGGTGTATGGTCATACTTATCATAACTTACAATATCATGTACTTCTTTAGCGTCCGCTAAATCAATAAGCATATTAGCCGCTAAATCAAGAACAAACTCATATTGGTCTTTATTAATACCTTTAACAAAACGTTGTGATGATTCACTAATTAAATTTAATCTTGTCGAAGTATGACGGATAGTTTTGGCATCGAAGTTTGCGGATTCAATAACAATATTTTTGGTATTTTCATCAACAGTTACCGCAAGTGAGCCCATAACTCCGCCTAAGCAACTTGCTTTGCCATCATTAGTAACAACAATGTCACCCTTAATAACTTCATATTCTTTTTCATCTAAAGCAAGGAAACTTGTTTCCATATCATCACGTACTACTAAACTATGTGATGTTAATTTATCTTCATCATACATATGTAATGGTTGACCAGTTAATAACATAACATAGTTACCAATATCAACAATATTATTAATGGAACGAATGCCGGAAGCCATTAAACGTTCTTTTAACCATTTAGGTGATTCTTTAATTGTAACACCTTTAATTTCACGAACAGAGAATTGTTTACAGTTTTCTGTATTTGAACTAACAACAAAATCAGAAGGTAATGTATTTAATGGTTTAATATTAGGAATAACTACATCACGTTCAAATTCCGCACCTAATTCACGAGCGACATTAAGAATTGATAAGCAATCACTACGATTAGCTAATAATTTTAAATCTAAGATTGTGTCATCTAATCCTAAGTATTCTAAAACGTTTTCTTCTCCTATAACGGCATCACTTGGTAATTCTTCAATACCATTAACTTGGGCTTCAGATAAATATTTTTGATCTACACCAAGTTCGACTAAAGAACAGCACATTCCGTTAGATTCGACACCACGAATAACGGATTTTGCAATTGTAATTTTTGGTAAAACTGCACCAACACGAGCAACAATAACTTTTAAGCCCACTCTTGCATTTGGTGCACCGCATACGATTTGATTAACACCATATTTACTTCCTTCATCAACACTTAAAATATGTAAGTGATCAGATTCAGGATGTTTTTCACATTTAATAATTTCACCAATAACTAAATTAGATGCTTTGGCTAAATCGTAATATTCTTCTACTTCAATACCAGCGAAGGTAAGTTTATTTGCTATTTCTTCAGGAGTTAAATCTTCTAAGTCAATATAATTTTTTAACCACTTTAAACTAACTTTCATATTTTTAACCTACTTTCTTTTAAATTGATTTAAGAATCTAACATCGTTTTGATAGAATCTTCTAATATCATCAACGCCATATCTAAGCATAGCGACACGTTCAATACCAATACCAAAAGCAAAGCCTTGATATTCTTTTGGATCATATCCAGACATACTAAGGACATTAGGGTGAACCATACCGCCACCAAGAATTTCAATCCAACCGGTGCCATGACATTTAGAGCAATTGCCTTTACCACCGCAATCACAAGAAACATCTACTTCCACTGATGGTTCTGTAAATGGGAAGTAAGAAGAACGTAATCTAATTTCACGTTTCTCGCCATACATCTTTTTAATAAATAATTCCAATGTTGCTTTCAAGTTACCTAAGTTAATATTTTTATCTACTACTAAGCCTTCAATTTGACCAAATTGATGGGAGTGCGTAGCGTCATCATCATCACGACGATATACCTTACCAGGACAAATAATTTTAATTGGTTGTCCTTTCTTTTCTTGCATTACACGTGCTTGAACTGGAGAAGTATGTGTACGCATTAAAGTATTTTCATCAATATAGAATGTATCTTGCATATCACGAGCAGGATGATCACGAGGAATATTTAATAATTCAAAGTTGAAGTGATCTAATTCTACTTCTGGTCCTTCTGCAATTTCGTATCCCATACCAATAAAGATATCAATCATTTCATCTTGAATGATAAAGAAAGGATTCTTACCACCGGCTTCATAACTTACAGCAGGTAAGGTAATATCTATTTCTTCTCTTTTTAATTTTTCATTTAAGGCTTTTTCTTCTAAAGCCACTCTTTTTTCTTCTAGTTTAGTTGTAATTTCATTTTTAGCTTTGTTAATTGCTTCACCAAAAGATTTCTTTCCTTCAATTGATAAATCTTTCATTTTAGACATTAAGCCCATAAATTTAGATTTCTTTGATAAATAATCATTACGAACAGTGTTAACTTTTTCTAATGAATCAATTTCATCAATTGCTTTTAGTGCTTCTTCATGAAGTTTATTTAATTCTAAGTCTTCCATTTTGTTCCTCCTAAAATATAAAAAAATCGTTCCTAACAAGGAACGACTATTAGCCGTGGTACCATCCTAATTCATACATAGTATGCACTTAATTAAAGTCTTAACGCGACCAACGATTACTCCAAGGTGAATTCATTAGTATCTTTTAAGAGCATTTTCACTTTGTTGCTCCTCCCTAATAAAAGAGTGGCTAACTACTATTTCTTTTCAACATAATTTTCTTACGCACATATCTTAGCACATTAATTGCTAAATTAAAATATTATTTTAATTAATTGCTTT
>CALBGF010000248.1 GCA_937893635.1 uncultured Mollicutes bacterium
TTAAGAACTATTGAACTTTCTAAAGAAAAAGGATTATTAATTAATGGAAAACGTGAAATCCTTCTTGGTGCTTGTATTCATCATGATAATGGCTTAATTGGGGCAAGAAATATTAATTTTGCCGAATATCGCAAAGCTAGATTATTAAAAGATGCGGGATATAACGCGGTTAGAAGTGCTCATAATCCATGTTCTAAAGCATTCTTAGATGCATGTGATGAATTAGGCTTATATGTCTTAGATGAATATGTGGATTGTTGGTACATTCATAAAACATATTATGATTATGTCTTACATATGGAACAAAATTATGAACATGATTTAAAACTAATGTCAGATAAAGACTATAACCATCCAAGTGTTATTATGTACTCTATTGGTAACGAAGTTAGTGAAACGGGCCAAAAGAAAGGTATTGAATTAACACGTAAAATGATGGAATATTTACATTCTATTGATTACCGTAATGTTACTTGTGGCGTGAATATTTTCTTTAATTTCTTAAGTTCAATGAACTTAGGTGTATATTCTGATAAAAAAGCCCAAAAAGAACTAAAATCTAAAAAGAAAAAGAAAGCAGTAGGTAGTGAATTCTTTAATGATTTGGCAGGAATTATGGGTGCATCTTTTATGAAAACTGGCGCTACTTTGCATGGATGTGATGTTAAAACTCGTGATGCTTTTGCAGCTCTTGATGTCGCGGGATATAACTATGGCATTAAACGTTATAAACATGATTTAAAGAAATATCCAAATCGCTTTATTTTAGGTACAGAAACATTTTGTTCTGATGCTGAAATATTCTATGAACTTGCTAAAAAGAATCCACGTTTAATTGGTGATTTTGTTTGGTCTGGCATTGATTATATTGGTGAAGTTGGTGTTGGTTCTTGGACAGTAGATGAATATTGCGATAATGATTTTTCACATTCTGTAGGTTGGTTAACCGCAGGAAGTGGAAGAATAGATATTACTGGTAAAAAACTTAGCGAAGTTGATTTCATGCAAGTAGCGTTTGATCAAAAAGTAATAGCAATGGGCGTTGTACCTGTTAATCATTATAAGCGTAAACATTCTCCTTCGGCATGGAAATGCTCAATGGCTTTAGATAATTGGTCTTATGATGGATTTGAAGGTAAAGTAACAGAAGTAGAAGTTTATACTAAAGCACCATTTATTGAACTATATTTAAATGGAAAATTACTAAAAAGAAAGAAAACTAAAAAAGCATTTAATGTGTTTAAAGTTAAGTATCAACCAGGTGAATTAAAAGCACAAGCTTATGATAAAGATTATAATTTAATTGGTGAAGCTATTATTCGAAGTGGTAAAAGTGTAGTCACTTTAACAGGAACTAGTGAATTAAAAGAATTTAAAGAAAATGATTTAGTTTATGTGCGATTCATGTTTAGTGATAAAAATGGAATAGTTAAACCAGCAATAAAAGATAATATTACTATTACTAGTGTTGAAAATGGTAAATTATTAGGATTTGGTAATGGTTGTTCTTATTCTAAAGAAGGATATTTGAATAATACTACTTCCACATATTATGGTGAGGCTCTAGCGGTTATAAAACCAGATAATAAAGGTGATGTAAAAGTAAGCGCTAGTTCTAAATATGGTGATGTCGAAGTAAAAGTAAAGAAAAAATAAGTGAAAAGTGTCCAGAACTTCTGGGCATTTTTAATTGCTTTAATGGATTACTCATGATATAATAAATGCGAAAGTAAGGACAAAAACGGCGCCAAATCCATATTAGAGGAGTAATTGCTATGATAAATAGAGAATATTATTTAAATCAGATAATTTCAAAAATGTGGGATGGTAACATTAAAGTTATCACGGGTATTAGAAGATGCGGTAAATCTACATTGCTATTTGAATTGTTTTATGATTATTTGATTAAAAGCGGAGTTGAAAAAAATAATATCATAAAAATTGAATTAGATAAAAGAAAATATTTGAAATATAGAAATCCAATTACTTTATGTGATTATGTTGAAAATATAGTTACTAATGATAAAGATAATAAATATTATTTATTTATTGATGAAGTTCAATTAACTAATAAAGTAAAAGACGAAGAAAGTGGTATTGTTGTAACTATTTATGATATGTTAAATGAATTAAAAGGATATCCAAATTTAGATTGTTATGTTACTGGTTCTAATTCTAAAATGTTATCTAGTGATATTGCCACTGAATTTAGAGGTAGATCTAGTCAAATAAAAGTATATCCACTATCTTTTAAAGAGATTTATTCTTTCAAGCAAATTGATAAACGAGATTTATTGGATGAATATATGCAATATGGTGGAATGCCAGGATTAATAAATTTAAAGACTGATGAAGAAAAAAAAGCATATCTTGATAATTTATATAGTGAAATATATTTAAAAGATTTGGTTGAATATGGAAAAATAAGAAGAGAAGATGTTTTAGAAGAAATATTAAATTATCTAGCTTCACAAATTAGTTCATTAACCAATTCTTCAAATATAGCTAATTCTATTAATGTTAAGGCATCAAGTAAAATTGATGATGGACTAATTACAAGGTATTTAAATCAATTGAAAGATGCGTTTTTAATATCTGAAGCAAAAAGGTATGATATTAAAGGCAAGACTTATTTTGGTTATCCAAATAAGTATTATTACACAGATATAGGCCTTAGAAATTCAAGATTAAATTATAGACAAAATGATTCAGGACATATAATGGAAAACATTATATATAATGAACTTATTGTGCGTGGCTATTCTGTTGATGTTGGTGTCATTGAAGATAGAAGAGGTGGAGCTAATAAGCAAAAAGAGATTGATTTTATTGTAAATAATTTTGATAATAAAATATATATTCAATCAGCTCTTAGAATCGAAGAAGATTCTAAAATGAATTCTGAACTTGATTCACTTAAATTAACTAAAGATTTTTTTAAGAAGATAATAATAAGAAATGATATTATTTCGAGTTTTTATGATGAAAATGGCATTTTGCATGCTAATTTAATAGATTTCTTATTAGGAAAAATTGATTTACTAAAATAATAATGGATCCTTTATTTATTTTATTTATGATATAGCAGCAGTTCAAAGAATAATACCTTATGATCTAATTGATGATCCAGATTTAGGAATATATGAACATGATTATCAAGGAGATTCATTAACTTGCATTTATTGTAAGCACGTTAAAGAAAATTAAAGAGAGTTTCATTATGAAACTCATTTCTTTTTATTTAAATGTGTAGCGCTTTCATTATCGTTTTTAAATATATGTTATTTTGTGATGATTATACTAATAATATAAGAAAAGGAGATTTTCAAAAATGAATAAAATTACAAACGTATATGCCCGTGAAGTACTTGATTCACGTGGTAATCCAACAGTTGAAGTAGAAGTTACTCTTGAAAGTGGCTTAGTAGGAAGAGCAATCGTTCCTAGTGGCGCTTCAACAGGAGAAAACGAAGCACTTGAACTTCGTGATGGTGACAAATCTAGATTCCAAGGCAAAGGTGTTTTAAAAGCAGTTAAAAATGTTAACGAAATTATTAAACCAGCTGTAGTAGGAATGGATGTTACTAATCAAATCGCTATCGATAATACATTATTAAAATTAGATGGTACAGCATTTAAATCAAACTTAGGCGCTAACGCAATGCTTGGCGTTTCATTAGCTTGTGCAATTGCAGCTGCTAAAGCACACAATATGCCTTTATATCAATATTTAGGTGGACCTAACGCTAAAGTATTACCTACTCCAATGATGAATGTTGTTAATGGTGGAGCTCATGCTGATTCTACTGTTGACTTCCAAGAATTCTTCATTATTCCAGCAGGATTTAAAACATTCCATGAAGCCTTAAGAGCGGGTGTTGAAACATTCCATGCTTTAAAGAGTGTTTTAAAAGCAAAAGGTTATGAAACTGGTGTTGGTGATGAAGGTGGATTTGCTCCAAGTTGCAAACACGGAAATACTGAACCATTAGAATTAATTATGGAAGCTATTAAAAAAGCAGGATATAAACCAGGAGAAGAAATTTTCTTAGGAATGGATGTTGCTGCTAGTGAATTCTATAACCCAGAAACTAAAAAATATGATTTAGTTAAGAGTGGACAAGGCTCTAAGACAAGTGAAGAAATGATTGAATGGTTTGAAAGCATGATTAAAGAATACCCAATCATTACTATTGAAGATGGCTTAGGTGAATCTGACTGGGAAGGTTGGAAGAAATTAACAGATCGCTTAGGTGATAAGATTCAATTAGTGGGTGATGATTTATTTGTTACTAATATTGAATTCTTAAGAAAAGGTATTGTAAACCATGTTGCTAATAGTATCTTAATTAAAGTTAACCAAATCGGTACTTTAACTGAAACACTTGATACCATTAGAATGGCTCAAACAAATGGTTACACCACAATGGTCTCACATAGATCTGGTGAAACTGAGGATACTACAATCGCTGATTTAAGTGTTGCTGTTAATGCTGGACAAATCAAGACAGGATCTGCTTCAAGAACTGATCGTATGGCAAAATACAATCAATTATTACGTATTGAAGATCAATTAGGTGATTCGGCTGTATTTGAAGGATTACATGCATTTAAAAAATATAGATTTGAAAAATAATAATAACTAAAATCTAAATTAAAAACTATTGAGTTGTAAAATTCAATAGTTTTTTTACGCTTAATTGCTGATTAAAAATGATAATTATGCCACTAACTCCAAAATGTACTAAAATTAGTAGAATTTGGAGTTGAACATGCGTATACTATATTTGGAGGGAGAAATTCTTAATATGATATATGCAAGAACAATTCTTAAATCAATAATTACATCTACAGAAGAATATCCGGTAACATTGATTACAGGTGCTAGACAAGTTGGTAAATCTACAGTTGTATCTTATTTTGAGACCAAGGGTTATAAATATATTTCTTTTGATGACACAGAACTACTTAAAAAAGCAAAAGAAAATCCTAAAAAATTTATTGAAGAACAAGGCTTTCCTATCATAATTGATGAAATTCAAAGAGCAAAAGAACTATTTATAGAAATAGAAAATATTGTTAATAAAACACGAAGAGAAAAAGGCACTTTAGCGGCTAATGGAATGTATATTTTAACAGGTAGCCAAAAATTTCATTTAATGAAAGGAGTCAGTGAATCTTTGTCAGGTAGGGTTGGCATAATTGAAATGGAACCACTTAGCCAAGCAGAGATAAGAAATTGGAAAGAACAACCATTTATTGTAGATTTAGAGCAATTAAGTAATAAAGTTGATGATAGATATTTATCAGATGATGATTTATATCTATCTATTGTTAGAGGATTTTATCCAGCAAGATGGGAGATTGAAGGAAAACCAATAAATAATTATTATTCTAACTACTTACGTACGTTCATTGAAAGAGATGTTAGAGAGTTAATAAATATTAAAGATTTAAACAAGTTTGAAAATTTTATTAAAGTCTTAGCTTCCACCACCGGAGAAGAATTGAATATTAATAACATTTCGAAAATTGTTGGGATTGATAATAAGACAGTGGAGTCATGGTTAAGCATTTTAATCGTAAGCAATATTATTACTATATTAGAACCTTATTATGAAGATTCTATTAATAAAAGAATTGTTAAAACTAAAAAAATATATTTTAATGATACGGGATTTGCATGTTATTTAATTGGAATTGATTCACCTAAAGCATTAAAATTATCCTCATTTAAGGGAAGAATTTTTGAAACATATATTCATAATGAAATTAGAAAATCATTTAAAAATAATATGATTGATGTGCAAATGTTTTATTATCGAGATAACAATCAAAATGAAATAGATTTCATCTTATTAAAAGATGGAAATCTTTATCTAATTGAAGCAAAATCAGAAAAGCAATATGGCATTGATGATGTAAAAGCATTTAAGCAATTAGAAAATACTAAATATAATATTGCAGGGAAATGCATATTATGTTGCTCAAATGAAATGTATAAAATTTCTTCTCAAATTTACGCATTTCCAATTAAATGTATATAAAGTCGAATTATTTCTAAGCAATTTAACTTTATTTTATAAAACTTTTTTAAGTTAAAAATAATATTTAAAAACTGTTGAACATTAAAATCCAACAGTTTTTTTGCACTTAATTATTCACCGGCACTTGGGTTAGAAGGAATGATAATATCAACATTATCTTGACCAGTCATAACACTAGGAAGTTTTCCATCCCATTTTTCTAAATATTCTAAATATTTAACAAATTCTACAACGATATTTAAATCATCTTTTGTATGTGTTTCATCGTATACAATAGAATATTTTGTACTTGCTAATGAAGTAGATATTGTTGTTTTAATTAAATTATCTTCCTCATAATTAACTATAACACCAACGTTAGGATAAGTATTTGTTTCGGATTCAACTGTTTCTTTAGAAAATATTTCGTTAGTTTGTGTATTTTCTTTAACTGTTTCGACACTTTGAATATAAGTTTCATTTACTTTAAAGCCTAATGATTTAGATAATTCGACAATTTTTAAAGCCATAGCTTCAGCAGAAGCAGAAGCGATGATTTTTTGACTTTCAGCATCACCACGAGCGGCTTCAATTTTGGCTTGTGCAGTTAATTTTGCGACTTCTAATTCTTGTTCAGCCTTTGTAATAGCGGCTTCTTTTTGTTGCTCCGCGACCACTTTATCTTCGACGGCTTTTTCAAATTCATCGGTAAAATCGATATTAGTTAAGTTAACTGCAGTAACTTGTACATAATATTTATCTCCAACTGCTTCTTTAACAACATTTTCAACTTCTGGAGATATTTTAGCTCTTGTTTCAATGATTTTCATAGCGGTGTATTTAGATAATATTGATTTAGTATTATCATCCGCGACTTTTTCAATTCTTTGTCCCAATGAATCCATATTAGTGTATTCAGTTAAAATATTTTCCGCTTTTCCTGGATCGATTTTAAATTGCACGGTCATTTGTATATTCATAGTTTGAGCGTCACTAGAATAAGAACTAGTGTTAATTTCTAATTTTTGCACAGTGGTATCAAAATATGTATAATTTGTAGTTAAACAGAAATCAAAATATGTTCCTGGTAAGCGAGTACCCACTACTTTACCTAAACTTTTAACAACTGCAACTTGTCCAGCTTCAACTTGATGGAAAGAGCCAGGTATTAAAATAGTTCCTATTAAAGAAACAAGTAAACCGATAATAGAAATCTTATTTAGTTTCTTTTTGTTACCATTAGTTACGTCAATAATTTTTCCTTTCTTGGTATTAGTGGAAATAGCAATTCCTACCAAAAATAGAATAATAAGTGCAGCAAAAACGACAAATAAAATAGACTTAATCATAATTATTTTCCTCCTTGATTATAGTTTATTTCCATGAAAAAAGATCATGGGGTCTTACCATGATCTTGCGAAATCTTTTATTGATTAGTAATCCCAGTTTTATTAAACGGGTATGTTGAGATTACTCGAGTACGCTACTCCTCAGGTGCTTTTATATTAGCATAAATTCATAGCATTTTCAATGTTTGTTCCAAAAATTCTCGACATTTTGAGAAATTTGTACTATGACATTAATAAAAATTTATAATACTTTTTATTTCTAAAGATTTGCAAAAAATCAAATAAAACATCCAGACACTTTTGCTTTTAGTGAACAAAAGAAAAAAAGTATTAATTTATTAAATTAATAACTATTACCACATTTTGTCATATGTTGATTTTTAAAATGCATTTTGTTATTTTAAAATTAATAAGGGCAGAAAGAAGAATATAATTTATGAAATCTCTTTTTGAATATTTAGCAAAATACTTTGAAACACCTGGTCCAGTACTTTTTGAAACAACATATTTTTTCTTATTGGCTCTAGTATTTAATAAGGATAAAGATATCAAAAAAATAAAGACCTGGTTAGTTATGTTATTTGAAATGTTCTTATTATGGTTAATAATGTTTTTATTTAGATTTCTTAGAGCAAAGTACTTTTATTCATATGGATTTTTTGTGGCTTTATTTTTAGTTCTTTTAACTATAGGATATGGATTAATTAAATATCGTAAAGATATTAAATTAAGTTTATATTATTCTTTGTTTTTATCAGCTTATAGTGTTTATCTTACTTCTTTTATACAAGCTGTGCCAGATTTCTTTTGTGTGCTTTTAAAAATTGATACACCAGTTATAGCTTCTACAATCTCATCGTGTATTGTAGCCCCTTTAATGAATATTTCAATGATGTTTTTTATTTATAAAAAGCCATTAGATACATATGGTAAGCCAACTTGGAAATATATTGCTATCCCAAGTTTGTTATTAGTATTTTCTTCTTTAATGCAAATATATAATATGCAAATTACAGAATTATTAGATAAAAATGATTATTATGGACAAGGAACCATTGCGCAAGAAAAAAGAATATTTATTTTCTATATAGGCATAGTCTTATACACATTAATTGTTTTAGGATATTTATATTGCTATAACTCAATTAAAAATGCTAAAGAAAAGAAAAAGGTTAATAGTTATTTATCGGACGCTAAGCAATATGCAATTGAAGCTGAAAATATGAATGAGATTATTAAAATGAATTTAGAAGAAATGCGCTCGATTAGACATGAAATCAATAATCAACTATCTTATATGCAAATAATGATTTCTCAAAAAAATTACGATAAATTAGAAGAGTATTTAGAGCAATTTAATAAAAATATTCCTTCAAGTTTAGAATTTTGTGATACCGATAATACCATTATCCGAAATATTCTTGGCATGGAACAATATAAAGCAAAAAATCAAGGTATT
Organism: uncultured Mollicutes bacterium; assembly: GCA_937893635.1. Next base: position 8,835 of record CALBGF010000248.1, read on the forward strand.
AAAATTATCCCGAATGTTTTAGTAAAACAAAAACTTAATATCGAAGATTCCGACCTAGCGGCTTTATTAATAAATCTTATTGATAACGCTATTGAGGCTATTCAATTTGATAAGATAGAAGATGCTCAAATTGATTTATCAATTGTAGAGAAAAATGATTTTCTTTTAATTAATATTCTTAATCCTGTAGCAAAAACTGAAAATAACAAATTAAGACTATCCTTAACTACATTAAAGAAAGATAAATCGTTACATGGACATGGGACAAAAATAATTAAGAAAATTGTGGAAAAATATAATGGATGTTTTGATTATAAAATTGAAAATGGTAAGTTTGTTGTGGATATAATGATTTCTTTATTAAAGGAAGGGACACAAAATGATTAATTTAAATACTGCGATTGTTGATGATGAAAAAGCCGCTTTAAGTATTATTACAGGTGCATTAAAACAGGCTTTTTTAGATTTTAACATTAATCTAAATATTGAAGAGTTTTCTTCTTTAAAAAACATCGAATTTGTTTTAGAAGATAAAAACTATGATTTAATGATTTTAGATATCGACACCAATGAAAAAGAAAATGGTATTGAGTTTGCTAAAAAGGTTCGACAAAAAAATAATTGTACCAATTTTATTTTTGTTTCTAACTGCGAAGATAAAGCCTTTGATGCTTTTGAAGTAGAACCACTAGGATTTATTCGAAAGAAAAACTTTATTAACGACTTAAATAAATATGTTCCTCAAATGGCTAAGATGCTTGAAAAGAAAATTAATAAAAAAACAATTCTATTGTTTAATGATAACAATGAATTGATAAATGTTAAAATTGATGAAATTACTTATGTAGAAGGGAATTTTAAACAACAATATTTCTATACTAAAGATCCTAACGTTTATTTTCATACACGAAAAACAATGAAAATTATTGAAGAAGAATTAAATGAATATGGATTCATAAGAACACATAATTCTTATCTTGTTAATGCTAGTTATATTAAGGGACTTTTAAAAAATGAATTAATAGTGTATCCCGATATTAAAATACCTATTGCTAGAACTAAAATTAGTGTAGTAAAAAAAGAATGTTTAAATATGCTTAAGAATAATAATTTGCTTTTTTAACCAAAAATACCAAAAAATACACTGAAAATACTTCACAAAAGCCAATAATGCTTGTCTAAATACAAAAACTGGTCAAATTGTAACCGGTTACATAAATTCCTTCTAAGATTAATATGTCGATAGTAATTTTAGGAGGATTTTATTGTGAAAAAGAAATTACTTTTATTAGCAGCAGCTTTATTATTTACCGCATGTGATGCAAAGCCATCTGCATCAAATTCTACAAGTCAAGGTGGAGGAGAAATATCCACTTCAACATCTACATCTACTGTAGATGACGGACACATTGAAGGATCAAAAGGACTTCAATACACATTATCGGATGATGAAACTTATTATATTCTTACAGGGCTTGGATCATGTAAAGATGATGAGTTAATTGTTGGTAACTGGTATAACGGAAAACCGGTAACAGAAATTGGTGAAGCCGCTTTATCCACTGGTGAAGGAGAATGGGGGCCTAAAACTATTCGTGTTTCTGAAGGCATTACGACAATTAGTTTTAGAGGATTAAGAAGTAGAACAGTAGAATATGTTTATTTGCCAGATTCAGTAACAGAATTAGCAAAAGCTACATTTATTTTAGATAAATCATTAAAAGCAGTTGTATTACCAGCAACACTAACAAAAATTAATGATGATGCATTTATGGAATGCCCAGTACAAGATATTTATTTTAAAGGTACAAGTACACAATGGGATAATATTGATAAGTCATTAAATAATAACACTACTTTATTTAAAGCCGCTTTCCATTATGATTATAAAGGCGGAGAAGCAATTGATGGTAAGGTAGAAGGATCAAAAGGATTAGAATATACATTATCGGATGATGAAACTTATTATTCTTTAACTGGTATCGGAACTTGTAAAGATGATGAAGTTATTGTTGGTAACTGGTATAATGGAAAACCTGTAACTACTATTGCGGGAGCGGCATTATCCACTGATGAAGGAACTTGGGGACCAAAAAGAATCATTGTTTCTAATGGTATAACCACAATTGAATTTAGAGGTTTAAGATGTATGACTGCCGAATATATCTATTTACCAGATACTGTTACTTCTTTAAGTAAAGCAACATTTATTCGTGATAGCAAATTAAAAACTGTTGTATTATCAGGCTCTTTAACCGAGATCTTAGACGATGCATTTATGGAATGTAATGCACTTCAAGATATTTACTTTAGAGGAGCGGAATCTGACTGGGCAAAAGTACAAATATCTACAGTTAACAATGATTTATCAAAAGTAACAATGCATTATAACTATATTGGATAGGTAAAAGTATGTTAAAGAAAGCATATAATTCACTTAGAGGCGGCTTAGCATTAAGCGCCTCTTTACTAGCATTTCTTTTAATAGCGCCTTCCACTATTAATCATTATCGTTCTGAAATAAATCAATTTTTAGGTACAACAAATACCAAAGTTGTGCCACAAGATAAAGAACTAACTCAAGAACAAATTGATGATTTATATCCATATAAGTCAATTTATAAAAATACTACTGAGTTAGTTACTTCTTTAGCTAATTTAGGTGAAGAAATGGAAGAAGAAGGTGCCGTTTTATTAAAAAACGAAAATAATGCTTTACCTTTAGATTCTTCACATCAAAAAATAACATTACTTGGAACTGCGGCTTATAATCCTCATCAAGGAGGAGAAATGGGCTCAGGTTTAACAAAGAATTCCAATACTGATGCTGATACAGTTGCGCTTATTAATGGTTTTAAAAGAAGAGGCTTAGAATATAGTACATTAGTTCAACAAACTTATAAAAAAGCTGGTGCCTCAATTCAAAAAACAACATCACCTTCAGGAACAGAAAAATTTAGTAATAAAGAAGTATCAATCGCAAGTTTAAATTCTGCGAATGCGGATTGGCAAAAAGATTTTTCAGAATATAATACCGCGGTTATTGTTTTAGGAAGAGCGTCTTCCGAACAATCAACATATTTACCGGGAGCTGACTATGTTTCTGACAATGATGTTAATCTCCATCAAAGTGATGCATTAGGGCTTAATGATAATGAAAGAGATATAATTAATTTAGCCGTTACAAAGAAAAATGAGGGAATATTTGATAAAGTAATTGTTTTAATTAATTCCGCAGTTGCTATGGAAATTGATGAAATAAATAAAAATCCTGGTGTTGATTCTATTATGCAAATTGGATTTCCAGGTGGTTATGGATTTTATGGTGTCGCAGATTTATTAATGGGTAAGGTTTCACCAAGTGGGCATTTACCCGATACTTATGCAGTTGATAATCATTTGTCGCCTGCTGCTCAAAATTATGGCGTTTATACATGGAGTAATCTTTTAAATATTGAAAGTAATCCCAATTATTCAGGAAAGTTAATTAATAATTATCTTGTTGAAGCAGAAGGTATTTATACAGGTTACTATTACTATGAAACTAGATATGAAGACCAAGTGAAAAATCGCTTTAATGCTTCATCATCTAAAGGATCAACAGTAATGAGTGGTTGGAATTATGAAAATGAAGTGACATATCCGTTTGGTTATGGTTTATCTTATTCTTCTTTTAAGCAAGAATTAAAAGCGTTAAACGTGAATAAAGAAGAACGAAAAATCACTGCAGAAGTAGAAGTAACAAATGTAGGCAATTATGATGCTAAAGATGTCGTGCAACTTTATGTTCACACTCCTTATTTAGAAGGACAAGTAGAAAAATCAGCAATTAAATTAATTGATTATGGAAAAACCAAAGAATTAAAGAAAAATGGTGGAAAAGAAACAATTTATTTAGAAGCAGATTTACAAGATATTGCTTCTTATGATTCTAATACTGATGATGGAAGTTATATTCTTGATAAAGGCAACTATTATTTTTCAATTGGAAATGGTGCCCATGAAGCATTAAATAATGCGCTTATTAAAGAAGGAGTTAATGAATCTAATTTAAGTGGTTCACACTTTAGTAATTCTTGTTTATCTTGGTATAACAATGCTTTTGATAGCAAAACTCTAAAAGAATCCGATACTGGTGTAACTATTCAAAACCAATTAAGTGATATGGATTTAAATTATTATAAACCAGGAACTGTTAATTATTTATCAAGATCTGATTGGGATAACACTTTCCCAAAAACATATAAAGGTATTGAAGCTGATGAAAATATGCTTAGAATACTAAACAATGATTTATATGAAATTGGTGCCCATAATGATGGATATGAAGATGTGACTTTTGGCGCTAATAACGGATTAACTATGACAGCACTTCGAGGTGTAGAAAATATTAATGATCCAAGATGGGAACAATTATTAGATCAAATTACGTTACAAGAATGTTTAGATCGTATTGCCTTTGGTGGAACGAGTTGTAAGCATATTGAGTCAATTGACTCTCCAGAAGCAGTACAATACGATGGACCAAATGGCTATAATAATAATTCATTAGGAAATAAAGTAGAAAGTATTTCTTGGATGAAAGAAGTGGATCCGCATTATTTTACTAGTGAAGATAAAAATTATAATTATAAAGCTGGAGTTATGACAAATGAAACAGTAATTGCTGCGACATTTTCAAAAGAAATGGCTTTAAAATATGGACAAATTACTGGCAATTATTCAATTTGGGCGCATGTAACAATCTTATGGGGCGCAGGTTTAAATTTACATCGCTTACCTTATAATGCACGTAACCATGAGTATTATAGTGAAGATCCAATTTTATCAGGCAATCAAGCCGCTAGTTTTATCAAGGGCGGAAATGAATTTGGTGCTATTATATGTCCAAAGCACTATGCATTTAATGATACAGAAATTCAAAGGTTTGGCATTGCTCCATTAATGACTGAACAAAAAGCCCGCGAAACAGAACTAAGAGGATTCCAATTTGCTGTGGAAAAAGGTGAAACAAGAGGCATGATGACTTCCTTATCTCGATGTGGTATTACTGCCATTAACTCACATGAAGGGATAATGCTTAATATTCTTCGTGATGAATGGGGATTTAAAGGATTGATGTCTACAGATGCTGCTACTAATAAACATTATTTCTCTGTTAAAGAATTAGCACATTGTGGTGTTACTTTAACTACTATGACTAATGGCGATTTAACAGGTGGATGGGAATATTGGACAGTGGAAAATGTTTCTAAAGATAAAGGCTTAATGGCTGATGTTAAAAAATGTATGTTATATCAAAACTGGGCTATTGCAAATTCTAATGCGATGAATGGTTGGAGTGATGGTATGGTAAGAATTCATGTTAATGCTCCATATGATAATTTAGTATTAGGATTAGAAATTGGATTTGGTATAACCACAGTTGCTTTAGCAGTTTTACTTACATTAAGTGCCTTAGCTAAATATAAGAATGAAGGTGAAATTGCATGAAAAAAGTAATTAAATCTTTAATATGGAATGCCATCATATTTATATTTACATTATTAGGATTGATATTATATATTGCTAATTGTAATTCGATTTATTTTAAAAAATTTGGTGTGAATAGTAAAATAATTATATTTATAGTTTTGGCATTAGTCATGGAAATTACCTTGTTAGCAATTGAGTTTATTAAAGAAAACAAATTTAAAAGTATTTTAAGTGATGCGATGTCTATTATAATTCCAATATTTGTAATAGTGGCTATTGCTTATTTATTAGATGCAAGAATATATTATGCGGCGACAATCTTAACATATGAAAAAACAAATCAAAATGTTCAAGATTTATTACCGGCATTAGTTTCTCTTGGATCATTATTAATATCATTTATACTTAGTATAGTTTTCTCATTCATAGCTAAAAGAGATAATTAATAGTTGATTGTTTAATAGTATAAAAAACAGTTTATTATCCAATATATTTAGGGTGATGTAATTTACATCACTCTATTTTTGTATTTTGATTTAAAGTGATTATTATAGTAGATTTTTTTGATTATTATTCACTTGACTGCTCAATCGTTGAAAGTGGTTACATTAATTTGATAAACTTATAAGGATTATTTATTAAGGAGTATGTTATGAAAAATAAGAAAGTTTTGGTTGGAATTAGTTCCATACTCGCAGTGTTGAGCTCTTTTGCATTGACCGCAAAAATGATTGCTACATCAAGTAGTGATTATAAAGGTATGGTTAATGACATATTAGGCGGTAGCGGATCTTTTAGTGGTGGCCAAACAGATGCATATACTTTTAACTCAGAATTTAAGAATTCTAATGATGTTTATAAGAAACGTGCTGAAATTGCTGCTCAACTAAGTGAAGAAGGATGCGTTTTATTAAAAAATAAGAATAATGTTCTACCTTTAAAAGATGAATCATCACGCAATGTAACAGTGTTAGGCTCTGTTGCTTTTACTTATAATGAAAATGGTGGTTTACGTGATTCTCGTTTAGGATTTTATGGCGGAATTGTAGGTAGTAAAGTATATCAGCAAAACTTAAAAGTGGATGGTAAAACACTTAGTTTACCAATTACTTTAGAAAAAGCATTTGAAGAAGAAAAAATTAACGTTAACCCAGATTGCATTAAAGTTTATTCAAATAAAAATTTTCCAAGTGAAATTGATGGTAGTGAAGCAAATGGTAGTTCATCGAAAGCCTTTAATAGTAATGAACCGCATGTAGAAGCAACGGATTTTCCTAACCGTGACAAATATAGCGATGCTTGTTTTGTTGTTATAGGTCGTCATAGTGGCGAAGGACGAGAATATATCGCAGGACCAAATGGACTTGGACATAGTGATGGCGCTAAATCGGCATTAAGCCTTAATGATGAAGAAAAAAATCTAATTAAAGAAGCACACAAAATTTCAAATAAAGTTATCGTTCTTCTTAATAGCGCTGTAGCAATGGAAATTAGCGACTTAAAAGATGGAAATGAAATAGGGGATTTAGTTGATTCAATATTATGGATTGGCTTACCAGGAGCATATGGAATGCGTGGAATTGCTCGAGTAATTAATGGTAGTGTTGCTCCTTCTGGCCATTTATCTGATACATATGCTGTTGATGCTTCTAGTTCGCCAGCTGCTCAAAATTTTGGAGTATCTGCCCAAGATAATTCAGGATATTTCCAATGGTCTAATCCAGGATATTACACTAATGCTGATAATTATCATTATGTCGCTTTAGCGGAAGATATTTATACGGGTTATTATTATTATGAAACTCGTTACGCAGATTGCGTCGAAAATAAAGGCAATGCTAGAAAACCAGTAGGATTAGGTTATGGCGCTACAAATGTTAGTGAATGGAATTATGAAAGTGAAATGGCTTATCCATTTGGCTATGGCTTATCTTATACTACTTTTAAACAAGAATTTGTGGCAAATAGTAATGGTGATTTAATTAAATACGATAAAGATAATGACAAATTATATATGAATGTTAAAGTTACTAATACTGGTAATTATAAAGGAAAAGATGTTGTGCAACTTTATATGCAATCACCATATACAAGTTATGACATTGAACACAAAGTGGAAAAATCCGCAATTCAATTAGTTACTTTTGATAAAACTAAAGAACTAGATATTGGAGAAAGTGAAGTAATTACCTTATCAGTCGACTTAAAATATATGGCTAGTTATGATAAAACCGCCACACATGATAATAAAGTTGGTGGATATATCTTAGAAGATGCAGATTATTATTTTGCCATTGGTAATGGTGCTCACGAAGCCTTAAATAATGTCTTATTAAATAAAGATGGTATTGAAGAAAGCAACTTGTTTATTGAAGAAAATAGTCAGGTTAGTAAAGAAAATGCTAAAACATGGAATCCTGCTAAAGAAAAAGATTTAACGGATAAAGAAAAAGGTAAATTTCAAAATGGAATAAATGCCACATTATTAAATACTAATGAAGAAGGATATGTTATTGAAAATCAATTAAGTGATGCTGATTATAATTATTTTAAAAAAGATACAATTACTTATTTGTCACGAAATGATTGGGCTGGAACATTTCCTAAAGCTTATGTCGGATTAGAAGTAACAGAAGCAATGACAAAATATTTAGGCACTAGCGCTACTAATTCAAGTAATGTTTACACAATAAAATCTGGCGGAACATTGAAAGTGGAATTTGATGTGGATCACTCAATGGAAAATGATGAAAATGGTAATCCAAAAGAAAATAAGGTAATAGCGGAATATAAAGGATTTGCTTATGATGATGAATCTTGGGATTATTTGTTAGAACAAATCACCTTTGATGAAGCATGGAAATTTTCTCCATATGGAGGAAGAAGTTGCAAAGCATTTAAATCTGTTAATGCTCCAGAAGTATGGCAAATTGATGGACCTAATGGAAACGTTACAAGAACAGTTGGTAAATATTCTAGTAAGAATGGACCAATGGCGATGAGTTCAAGTGATGATTATTATAACTATATGACTGCAGATATGCCTTGCGAACCAACAATTGCCGCAACATTTAATAAAGAATTATTAGAAGAAGAAGGCGAAAGTTTTGGTGAAGATAGTTTATGGAGTAACAACTGTATTGCATGGGCTCCAGGAATGAACTTACATCGTACTCCATTCAACTCAAGAAACCATGAATATTATAGTGAAGATCCAATGCTTACTAATATTTGTGGTACAGCATTTGTTCGTGGTGGAGTTAAAGAAGGTGCAATTTTGTCGGCAAAACACTTTGCTTTTAATACACAAGAATCATTTAGAGAAGGCTTAACTCAATTTATGGAAGAACAATCAGCGCGTGAATTAGAATTACGTGCTTTCCAAGGCATCACTCAAGATGTTAAGTATATTAATTTTAAAGGTAATGAAGTTAACGCTCTTGGCTTGATGACATCGTTCTCACGCATTGGAGTATGTGGTGTTAATGCCCATACAGGTTTAATGAAAAATATATTACGTGGAGAATGGGGCTTTAAAGGACTAAGTTCTACAGATATGGTTGTTGGTGGAAGATACTTTAATCCACAAGATTCTATTATTAATAATGTTACATTTATGGCTACATCTAATGCCGAAAATTTATTAAGCAATTATTGGCCGGAATATAACAATAAAAATAAAGTAAAAAGTGATGCTAATTTAGTTAATGCGATGTATGAAAATATGCATTATTATATGTATGCTTTAGCTAATTCTAATGCTTTAAATGGTTATGATGCTAATACAGTTATAGTTGATGATCAAGTTACTTGGTGGGAAAAGACATTAACAGGTATATCAATAGGAACAGGCGCAAGTGCTTTAATATTATTAGGCATTTATGAGTATGTATTTAATTTAAAACCTATTATTGTTAATAAAAAGGAGGAGACAAAATAATGAAAAATTGTTTAAAATCTTCAAAGTTTTGGTTATTAATTTCTTCTTTAATTATGATAATAGTGGGATTTTGTTTATATTTTTCAACTTTTAATGTTTTTCATTATAATCAAGATCGTTATGTTATTTCACTTACTATTATTGCGATTTGGTGTGTAGTACTTTCTATATTAAATATGCTTTTAATTAAAAAACCATTAAATTTAGATTTATTTAACTTAATTACACCATTTGCGTTAATGATTGCAATGGGGAAATTTCTAATCCCATGCTTATCTCCAATTGGTATTTATTTTACAGTTAATATGGGTGATATGGCAACCTATGCTTTAGGTGTTCCAAGATGTATATCTGGGGTGGCATTTTATATTTTAGCAATAATATTAAATGTTATTTCTTCATTCTTTTCCATTAAAGAAAGAGAAGTGAAATGCAATGAAAATTAGTCAAAGAGCGTGGATGTATATTGGTGTAGTAGCGTCCACAGTTATATTATCTTCTAGTTTATTAACGTGGTCATTATTAGGAAAAGGCACTGATAATAATGAACAAATTACTATTGTTAATGTTATTGATGATCATAGTGCACGTCATGAATATTTAGTTCAAGAAAAATTTGATGGAACAGGATTATCTTTAGAATTAGAAGATGGAGAAATTATAACTAGCGACAAATTAGAATACGATTATGATTTTTCTAGTGCTGGACAAAAAGTTGTCAATGTTCAATATAAAGAAAAAAGTATTAATTATGTGGGATATTATATGGTTGATGTATTCAAAATCCGCCATATTGATATTAAAAATAAAAAAATAACTAAAGATGATGATGGAAATTGGAATCTATCTAATATGGATGTTTGGGCGGAATTAAGTGGCGCTCCGACAGAATTTATTAAGCCAGACCAATATAGTGATTTAAAAGATACAGTTATTGTGTTAGATAACGATAAATGTGAGTTTTCAGTAGAAAATACGGACTATAATAATACCTATTTCTTAAATGTTAAATATGATTCATTTACTTATAAATCGCAATTTAGAGAATTAACATTCAATAACGCTAGTTCGACTTCTGATTCACTTGCTTTATATATTACTGAAAATACTAATAATTTCATGGCGCCTAATGGATCCAATAATGTTTCAGCGAGTGGATATTATGTTTTGAGTAAAAGCGATGGAACCAAAAAATTCTATCAATTTAAGTATAATTTAAATGGATGGGCAAGTAATTTTGATTCTGTTTCATTTAAAGAAGGACTCGTTGATAAGCAAGGATATCAAAGTGATAATGATGCTTATTCTGTTGAAGTAGATGGATTAACATTCTATGCTTCAGCAAATGACTGGCATTGGTCAATTTTAGGAATGTAGGTGAATTGTTATGAAAAAAAGTATTTTATTATTATTACTTTTAGCACTAACTTCTTGTGGAAGTAAAAATGACACGACTAAAGCAAAAACTAGTGACCTAAAAGGAACTTTTACTTATAATGAAGCAATTAATACACAATATAAACGTAATGTCGATGATGGTAATTATTTATATTGTTCAATTTATCCTCAAACTGGTATTGTCGATGGAGAAAAGTTTTTATATCAAATTGATCAAAGATTAAAGCTTAATAAAGATTACTCTTATAATTATGAATATTCTATTACTTTAGGTAATCCAGGTGACTGGGGTAATCTTCAACTTGCTATGCTACATATTAATATAAGTGGAACTTTCACTTATACTAAAGATAAAAATAGCGAGAATAAGTTTATTGTTAATTTATCTAATCCTACAAGTGGAATAGAAGAAATATATGGAACATATTTAAATAATCCAACTTCATATTGGCAATGGGAAATGCATGAAGAGCCTGATTATGTTTTGAATTTTTCTAGTTTGTCTAAAATAGAAAATTATAATTACGATGAGTATTCTTGTGGCCGTAAAGTAATAGTTAGTAAAGCTAGTTCACAAGAAGAAAAAAATACTATTGAGGATAATTTGTTCTTTAGATATATTTTAGAAACATTTGCTCATTTCTCTACATATTGATTATTTATGATTGTTTGTGATTGTTTTTAAACGGTTATATAAATTATTGTCAACAGAATGATAAAAAAACGATTTTATTGATTATATTTATTATAATCTAATAAATAACCCTAAAATGGGTTTTATTTTAATGTCTAATATTAAAGAAAAAGAAAGGGAATTTTTATGAACAAAAGATTAAAGATTTATAGTGCGGCCTTTACTTTAAGCGCTATTGCGGTTGTCGCTGTTAGTGCCTTATGTAATGCCGACCATCGTCCTACTACTCCAAATACTTCAGATCAAGAAACAGTATTTGAAGGTGTATCATTGCGTAAAGCACAATATGTAGCGGAAAATGATGCCAATTATACTTTTGATGCAAGTGTAAATATTGATAGTGATATTATCTTAAATGTTACATTAAACAAATCAGATAATAAACAATATATTACATTCAAGGATGATAATGGAGCTTATGAGTATAAATGCGAAGAGTATGTTGATAATGGAGATACAATTACATTCGCTTATCGCGCTATTACTCCACAAAAGATGGCAGATCATAACCACTTTGTAATTCATGATGGCTCTAATACATATAATGCTGATTTCGTTTTAGCATCATATTTAGAAGGAGTATTTAATGATCAAACAAGTAATGAAGCCACTAAGAAATTAGTTGTAGCAATGTTAAATTACGGAACGGAAGCTCAAAAATATAATAGTTATAATCTTGAATTTTTAGCTAATGAAGTTGTTTTAAAAGATACTGATTTAGAAAACTATACATACTCTTATGATTATGAAGGATCTAAGAAAAGTATCGTTTTAGATGGATATGATGAAACAGCACATTTTGTTTCCTCCCGTGCAATATTTGGAACAAAATTAGGTGTTGAATTAGCTTTTGAAGCAAAAAGCGATATTCCACAAGAAAATTTATCGTTAAATTTTGATGAAAAATCATATGATATCACTACTAACACAGAGTTAGAAGCAAGTGCTGGTTATACAATGTATAGCGTAGTTATTAATGATTTTTCAGCAGTGGATTATTCTACTGAACATAGTGCTTATATTGTTAACTTTGGTTTCCAAGCTTCTCATACTATGAAATTCTCTATTAATAGTTATTTAACTTCAAGAGTTTTAAATAGTAGTGAACATTCTAATTTTTATAAAGCAGCATATTTATATGGTAAGGCTGCCGCAGCCGTTGCTAAAAGTAGTGAAATTAAAACTGAAACTAAAGACCCAACTTGTGAAGAAGATGGTTATGTTCAAAAAGTGTATGGCGATTATATTTATGAAAAAATTGTTAAAGGTAAATTAGGTCATGACTATTTAATTTCTTATGATGAGGCTCAAAATAAATATTATAAGATTTGTAATAATGACATTAGTGATAAAACTGAGTTTGACGCAACTGGTAAATCAATTTCTATTAATGATACAGAATATACCGCATATTCTTTATTAAATAGTGAGACTATTAAATTATCTTACGATGCTAATACTAATAAATTTGTTATTAAGTTAAATGGCGAAGTTGGAAATCTAAAAATTGATATGGCGGGAGATTCTGATGTTATTGTTAATGCAGAAACTGAATCAACAGTTTCTAATGTTGATATTAATAACGAATTTAGATCAATTGAATTTAAGGGCGAAAAATTAAATGTAAATAATCAATTTACTACAGAAGCAAATACATGTACTATTTCAAATGAAATGAATGTAACTACTACAACAGAAGATGGTATTAATTCAACTAATGGTGTTGTAATAGTTAATAAGGGTGCTACATTAAGCCTTAAAAACGAACAAACAGATAATGAAAAATCTGGTATTGTTGCAACTAATTTTGTAAATAATGGCACAGTCACTGTAGATGGTTATAAATTTGGCACATATTTAAATGGTACTATGACCAATAATGGCGATATGACATTTACTAATTGCATTAATGGTATTTTAAATCATGGAAGTCATAAATTTGTTAATAGTAACGGAACATTCAAAGCTGAATCTTCTTCAAGTGCTTTACAAATGACAAATGGTGAATTTGTTGTTGAAGATGGTATAGTTACATTAAATACAACAGGAACTGATGATACATTAAATATTAAAACATTAAATGTTAATGGAGGAGAATTAAATGTTTCTTCACATAATGGTGGCGGATTATCTTCTAGAAACGTTAGTGAAGGAGCTTCATATAACTTTAATGGTGGAAATGTTGTATTTAAACAAGAAGGAACTGGAAACTGTGGCTTCTCGTTAAATAACGCTAGCGATGTGATAACTGTTAATGGTGCTTCATTAACAATTGAAAACTATGAACGTGGTATCTCTGCTTGGGATAGCGCTATTGGAACTGCTACACTTGATGTATTAAACGGATCTGCTACAATAGTTGCTACAAGTGTTGGTATCTATGATTTAAAATCTGTAACTGTTGGTGGAGAAAATAAAGGCGTACTTAATATTAAAGCTGTTACTCATGCAATTTATTCTACCTCTGATTTAACATTAAACTTTGTTAATGCTGAATCTAGGTTAGTATTTAATGGTGCCACTTGGCAAGATCATGTAAGAGCAATCAAAGCAAAGACTATAAATATTTCGATTAATGAAGGCTCTTATGTTGGGGTAAAAGGATTCCAAGAAATTTGTGAAATTGCACCAACAGGTCAAATAACAGTAACAGGTGCTCAACACTTAGTGTATGATTTCAAATTATCAGATGGTACTTCTGGTAATGCATATGTTGATAAATGTTATTACTCAGATATCAAACCAGACTTTACTGCTGGTGAAGTTGAATCATTTTAATGGAGGTAAACGAAAATGAATAATAAAAAGAAATATGTTCCTTGTGATGTCACAGTTGAGGAAATAAAAGTAGAAGATGTTATTCTTGTTTCTTCTAGTGGAGTTGTAGTTGAAGACCCAGTTATTGGTGAATGGGATAACATTCAATAATAAAGAATTAAAAATGCTATGTTTCTAACGTTGAAACATAGCATTTCTTTTTGTTTTTAATAGAAAAACTAAGATATTTTTAATGTTAAATATTTGTATGTTGTCTGTTTTGCCTCATCTTTAACTTCAATTTTTAAACGATATAAATCTGGATAATTAGGAGTTCCGAATAATGTTCCATCATTTGCTATAGATAATCCTTTTGGTAAGTTATTACAATAGAATGAATAATTACCGCTTCCGCCTTGCGCTTTTATATTAAACTGATAATAATTGCCTCGCGTTCCACTTTCTAAAGAGGAAGTTTTAATACTTAATGGAACAATTGAATTAATATTTTTATAAATTTCTCCTGTAGAAGATAATGTATCATCATCATTATATAAAGACGTATATGGAGCTTCTTTAGGACGATTATCGCCTTTTTCGTTAAAATTATCTAAGAACCAAGCATATCTTTCTACATACCCCAAAGATTCAAGCATTTTAGAACAATTTTCTATGTATTGTTTAGCTTTTTTTTCGGTGCAATTAGGATTATATTTTCCTCCGCCAGCCCATGTTGATATGTCAATCGCGCCATATTCTGTAAGCCATATTGGAAGTTTATATTTTTCATAAATTTTATCTAATACATCAACTTTTAAACGATTCTCAACACCATCAATAGAAAAGTCTTGATAACTATGAATAGCAATGAAATCAACACGATAATTTAATTCTTTGGCTTTTTCCATAAATTCATCAAGCCAACCGGTTGTATAATCACAAGGGCATGGGCTTGATAATGGTATTCCTAATGCTTCTAGTTTAGGCCAATAGGAAATAGCTTCATCAACAGTCATATTAGATTGACTGTTATTATCTGGCTCATTAAAAGTTAACAAGTGAGTTATTTCATTATTTTCATAACGCAATTTTAGATTAGCAAGTATATCATCTTTCATTTGCTCTCTTCCCCAAACCATTGGAATATATTCAGCATTTTTGATATAACTATTACCAGTTAATCCCCAGTTATAATACCAACCAACTTCAAGATTATCGATTTTTTCTCCGCTAGTGTCATTCGGGGAATTATACCTAGAAACGCCAATTCCTTTTTTCTTGATATTATACTTTGCATCTTCATGTTTTGCTAAATCGGTTGAATTATATGTAGAATTACTAGTATTTCCTTTATCACATCCACTTACAACTAGTGAGCTTATTAGTAATAAAGAAGATAAAAATATTGTTTTAAAACTCTTCATAGTATAGTCTCCTTTAACTGAAAACATTACAAAAAGTTTATCAAAAATTGATTATTCAAGCAAGTTAACTTGACTTAATATTGGATTATAAAATCATTAATTTAATTATAAATAATTAAATCTAACATTGTTTTATAACATTTTATGATTGCTTTTGATTAAATGTGATTGAAACTGATGAAAAATTTGCTTACATATAATAATACCAATCTAAGACTTTTAATCACATAAATTATGATAAAATGTAATCGTTTACACAAGGTGTTTATTAATGGAGTGTGGATATATGAAAAACAAAAAAACTTTAAGTGGATTAGCGGTGTTATGTACTTTTTTCTGCTCTTTTTTCTTTTGCGGTGAGTCAGTTGCCGGAAGTGGCGATTATAAGAGCATGATTGATAGTATGCTTGGTGGTGCTGGTCAAAGTGGCACAAGTGAAGAAAAATATGCTTTTAAGTCTAAATATTCTTCATTAGAAGAAATGCTAACTCGACGTGTAGAAATTGCTGAACAATTAGGAGAAGAAGGATGCGTCTTATTAAAAAATGAAAAAATAAGCACAAATAATTCTTTACCATTAAGAGATAAAGGAAATTCTACTACTTTAAATGTTACTATGCTTGGATCTCGTGCTTATACTTATAAAGCAGATGGTACAACTTTACGTGATACAAGCCTTACTTTTTATGGTGGAATTACAGGAAGTAAAATAGTACGCGAAACAGTTAAAACTAGTAATGGTACAATTAATGTTCCAGTTACAATGGAGCAAGCATTGCTAAATCAAAATATAAATATTAATCCATCATTAAAAACTTATTATTCAAACAAACCATTTCCTGCCATATTAACAGGTAGTGAAGGAAGCGATAATAAAGGTGGACCATATGCCGTTAATGAACCAAGTGTTAGTTTAAGTGATTGTGGCAATTACAACAATTATTCTGATGCCGCAATTGTGGTAATTGGAAGATGTAGTGGTGAAGGGCGTGACTATTTACCAGGTAGTGCTGGTGTAGTAAGTGGTGATTCACAAAAAAGCGCAATTGGACTTAGTAAAGAAGAATTGGCATTAATTGATGTTGCTAGTGAAATATCAGATAATGTTATTGTTTTAGTCAATAGTGCAATTGCAATGGAAATTGATGAACTTAAAAGTAATGATAAAGTAAAATCTATTTTGTGGATTGGTTTACCAGGTGCTTATGGATTAAATGGTGTTGCAAGAGTAATAAGCGGTGAAACTTCACCATCTGGCCATTTAGCCGATACATTTGCAAGTAACGCATCAGATTCCCCGGCGGCACAAAATTTTGGTATAAAAAATCTTGATGGAAGTGCTAATTATACTTGGTCCAATTCTTCAAGAAAAGATAGTGATGATTCGCATTATGTTGTTTTAGCTGAAGATATATATACAGGCTATTATTATTATGAAACGAGATATGCAGATTGTGTGAATAATATGGGAAATGCCACTTCTAGTAAAGGCACTAAAGATGGAGTGTCTAAATGGGATTATGATAATGAAGTTTCCTATTCATTTGGATATGGTAAATCTTATACAACATTTGAACAAACAATCTTAAATGATTCTTTCTATTTTGATGGAGAAAATAAAACTATTTCGCTAAAAGTAAATGTTAAAAATACTGGTAGTGTTGAAGGAAAAGATGTTGTTCAACTTTATGTGCAATTACCTTATACCGAGTATGATAAAACACATAAAGTAGAAAAATCCGCAATTCAATTAGTTACTTTTGATAAAACTAAATTGCTTGCACCAAATGAAGAACAAACATTAACTTTAACAGCGGATTTGAAATATTTTGCTACCTATGATAAGAGTTCTGTTCATGATGGTGTAACTGGTAGTTATATTTTAGAAAAAGGCAATTATTATTTTGCTATTGGTAATGGAGCGCATGAAAGTCTAAACAATATTTTAGCTAAACAAGGAAAATCTAATGATGATTTAAGTATTGCTTCTGATAGTGTAGTGGATGCTAATAAAGTTTTACTATGGGATATAACAAAAAATACCGATTCATTCTTGTTCTTTGATTCAAATGGTGTTGATAACATGTATTTGTCTAAATCAGAGACAGGAGAATTAATACAAAATCAATTAAGTGATGCTGATTATAATTACTTTAAAAAAGATACTGTGACTTATTTATCAAGAAGTGATTGGGATGCAACATTCCCTAAATCATACACTGGTTTAGAAGAAATTGATACAATGAAAGACTATCTTGATAGTAATGTCTATAAATTTACGACATCAGGCTCATTACCAAGTAATGTAAAGTTTGGTGTTGATCATTCAGAAGAATTTGATGAAAATAATGAACCATTAAAAAATGTTAATATCGCAGCATACAAAGGAAAATCTTATGAAGATAGCGAGTGGGATTATTTATTACAACAAATTACATTTGATGAAGCATGGAAATTCTCTCCTTATGGTGGAACGAAGTGTAATGGTTTTCAATCTGTTAATGCACCAGAAGTATGGCAAATTGATGGACCAAATGGAAATGTTAATAGAGGATATGATACTTTAGCACCAACAAGTGGTTATTTAGCAGTTTCTAAATCTGATCCAAACGCTAAGTATTTAAGTTGTGATATGCCTTGTGCGCCAGTTATTGCTTCAACATTTAATAAAGAATTAGTGGAAGAAGAAGGAGAAATATTTGGTGAAGATACATTATGGAGCCGAAATCCAATTATGTGGGCACCAGGTATGAATTTACATCGTTCACCATTTAATTCAAGAAACCATGAATATTATAGTGAGGATCCAATGATTACAAATATTATGGGAAAATCATTTGTTTATGGAGGACTTAAAAAAGGCGCTATTTTATCTGCAAAACACTTTGCATTTAATACACAAGAATCATATCGTGAAGGTCTATGTCAATTTATGGAAGAACAAAGTGCTCGTGAGATGGAACTTCGTGCTTATCAAGGATTAAGTGAAGACATCAAATATATTAATGAACAAAATACTGAAATTAGTAGTTTAGGACTAATGAGTTCTTTCTCTCGTGTAGGAGTATGCGGTGTTAATGCTCATACTGGCTTAATGAAAAATATTCTAAGAAAAGAATGGGGCTTTAAAGGACTTATTTCTACAGACATGGTTGTTGGTGGATATTTCTTTAACCCACAAGATAGTGTAATTAATAACGTTACATTTATGGCTACTTCTAATGCTGAAAATTTACTAAATAGTTATTGGACGCAATATAACAATAAAAACTTAGTAAAATCTGATCCAAACATGATGCAAGCATTATATGAAAATATGCATTACTACATGTATTCCATAGCTAATAGTAATGCTTTAAATGGATATGATGCTAAAGATAGTGTTAGCATTGATAACAAGTCTTGGTGGCAATATGCTTTAATTGGCGGTGGTGCGGTATTTGGTGTTGGAGCATTATCTTTATTTGTAGCTTCAATATATCTAGAATTAAAAAAGAAACCACAAGAAGTAGTTACGAATGGAAGTGATAATAATGACTAAAAAATTAAAAAAGCCAGGTGTAGGTTTTATCTTATTGAGTTTGTCGTTAGTCTTTATTATTGTAGCTTTTATCTTATTTTTAAAAACATATGCGATATTTGAATATGACACAAATAGATGGGCAATAACAGCATCAATTCTTGCTATTTGGTTTTTAGTATTTATATTAGTTAATAGTTTATTTAAAGGTGATAATCCATTTTGGATTGTTCTTATTTATGGCATTATAACTTTCTTACTAACTTTTGCTGTTGTTAAATTTATTAGTCCGTGTTTTGCGCCAATAGGCATTTATTTTACCGTTATTATGGGTAATGTTGAACAAATATTAGCGGGTGTTCCTCGTGCTTTAGCGGGAGCGGCTTGCTATCTTGTTTCTATTTTGCTTATTTTAGTGGCTTCATTTTTACCATCAATGAGAAAGGAGCATAAATAATATGAATAAAATATTGAATTATATGAAAAATAATTTGTCCACTGTTATTTATGGCGCTTTTGGTGTTGTGACTATTATTGGTGCATCAATATTAGTATCTTGGGCTATTAAAAGTAATAGTATTAGTGTTTTAGATGCTGATGTTGTGGTTAGTGATAAAACACAAACAGAATATTTGGTCGGTCAACAAATAAATACTAGTGATTTATATTTAAATATTGGTACCAAAAGCAAGCCTAATTTAATACCCGCAAATAAATGTATGGTTGATGCTTCACTTAGTAGTGCAGGAACAAAGAAAGTGACACTCACTTATTCTTATGATGAATATACTAATTATCAAGGTGAATTTTATGTTAATGTTTTATTTGTTAGAAGCATCGAAATTGATACTATGCCAACAAAAATTAAGGTAAATGAAGATGGCAAAACATTTACTGCCAATGATTTTTCTTTATATGCTGAAGTAAGTGAAAAACCAAAAACTAGTTATTTTGATTATGAAAAAATTAGTGATAGTTATTATAAAATAAAATTAACCGCGGATATGTATTCTACAAGTGCAGTAATGAGTAGTAAGATTGAAGATTATTATACTGCGAATGTGTATTGTGGAAACTTATCTTATCAATTTGATTTCTATAATGTTGATGATCAAACTTTTTATGTTGATAGCGAAAAAGATGTAGTAAAGTTTACAAGTAATTCTAATGTTGAATTAGAGCTTGTAATTACAAATAAAGATGAGTCTTATCAAACAAACTGTGTTGGCAATACTAAAGGATATTATATCTTTAAAACAAATGATAAATATGATTTTGTAGATTTTGATTTTACTTTAACTACTCATGAAGAACAATTTAAATCGAAGAATGTAGTAGAAACATTTGATGATGTTAATAACAAATATGAAGTATTAAAAGATGGAAACAAATTTAGTGTTGAAGCAAATTTATGGCAAAGCGCAGTTGTTAACGGATTAATTTATAACGAGGGTGGTTATAAATTAGTTGCGGATTCTGATTCTCGTGTTTTACATTTAACTAATACTAGTGAAGATGGTACAACTTTAACTTTATATGTAACCAAATTTAATTTTGATACCTCAACAGGTGGAGGAATATCAGAAGGCTTTTATATTTATAAAGATAGTTATAATGAATATCATCGTATAAAATTCTTTATGCAAACATGGACCTGGGATTATGTTCCATTATCTGTGACTAAACAAGAATGTGCAAGTGAAGAAATACCTGATATAAGTATTGTTGATTATTTAACAACCAAATACATTGGAGACATGAATGTTTCAATAACCGCTTTTAAACGTGGTGAAGGATTTAAAACATCAACGTTTGTTGCAACATTTGGTGAATGGCGTTTAGTTGCTTATAACATGGCTTAAAGGAGAAAGACAATATGAATAAGAAAATTATTTTAAGTTCACTAGTATTAATGTTATTATCTTTATCAAGTTGTAATAAAAATGATAATTCTAGTAGTAGCGTTACTAACGATGATTATAGTATCCTTACAGGAACATATACTTTTGATAAAGCAATAAAAAAGGATAAAAATGATCAAGATTTAAGACTATATAATACTCTTAAAGAAGCCAAAGATGGTAATATGTTTACTTCTGATTATTATCCATTAAATACAGTTAACAATACTAAAGTTTGCTATGCTTACCAACAAAGTTTGCAATTTAAAAGAGATTACACTTATCATTATGAATATAGTATTACTTTAACTAATTCCGAGGAATGGGGAAAAGATTTTGCAACTATAAAAGTTATCATGGAAGGAACTTTTGTTCCTACTTTACTTGAAGAAGATTTTGAAACTGGAGTAAGAAAATTTGAAGCAACTTTAAATAATCCTACTTCTGGAAGTGAAACGATTTATGGAATGACGATAGTAGGCGAAGGTTCACTATTTGCTTGGAATTTAAATAGTGCTGCAACGTATGAACTTGATATTGCTTTAGCCTTAAATGAAAATGAAGATTTTATCTATAATCGTTTAATTAAAGGAAGAAAAGTTGAAGTACTTCGTGGAGAAGAAAGAGTTCTCACAGATGATATTTATTATTATGATATTTTAAAAGATATTGCTCCATATAGCGATTATAAAATTTAGGTGGTGAAATGTATGAGAAAAAATATTAATTTACTATCAACATTAGTTTTAATGCTAACTTTATCGGTTGGTCTTAGTTCTTGTGATAACAATCATAGTGGTAATAGCGGCATCAGTGATGATTCCTCTCCGATTTCCCCAAGTTTACCTATAAGTCCTTCAACATCAACTGAAGATCCAATTAAACCAAGTCCAATTCGTGAAGATAAAAAATGGTGTGATTTATTATTTATAAAATTAAATGCTAATGACAAGATTAAAGTTAATGTTTCACTTAGTGACACATTATCTGTAGTTTTTAGTTTTGATGATAATCGTGAAAATATTAAGCCTACTTTAGAAGTGAAAATAGATGATAAAATAAGCAAATCTAATGCATTTTTAAAAGATAATTCCACATATTTTATGGCATTTAATGATTTAAAATTAGAAGATTTAGATAAAACATTTACCGCTAAAGCATACTTAGGTGATGAATTAGTTGGAGAAATTAATATGAGTGTTTTAACTTATATAAATGCAATTTTAAATGATATCGATAATTTTGCTTTAGATATTTATAGTAAAATGGCTTTAGAAACATTATTGGTTAGTTCTATAAATTATGCGGGTATAAAACAAAAAAGTATGGGAATTAGCGAAGATTTGCTTGTTTCAAAAAACTTAACTAGTGAACAACGTGCTTTACTATATAATAGTTCAAGCGATAATTTCTATAATAAAGGCTTTAATTTTGTTGAACGTGATAATTTAACAACAGAAGGTCAAAGTGCTGAAGACTTTTCTTGGATTAATGGAGAAATAGATTTTGTTAATAATGCACTAGTTTATAAATTTAGTGTTAAAAGTGGACAATATAATTCTTTAAAAGCTCGTGTATCTTTTGAAGATGATAGCTATGATGTTCAAGTAAATAAAATTGATACTACTGATGATAAAGATAACTATTATGTATCTATTAGTAATATTACTCCATTACAATATCATGAGGATGTTAAAGTAGAAATTTATGGCGATTCTACACTAATTAGTCAAAAAGCCACATATTCATTTTTAAGAGGTTTAGGACACGCTGATAACTTTGCTAGTGCAATAGAAAAAGAACAATCAAATGCTCTCTATTCGTTAGCTAAAGCATCTATTTGGTGGAATTATAAAAATGATATAGTTTATACTAAATTACCAGCAGTAAATGATAATGGAATTATTACATTTGATTTATTTAAATATTCTTTTGATGATGCAAGATTCTTACTTAATAAACAGTTCTCCACCTTTGGATCTTATGTTTATATGGGTAATGCTGTTTGTGATAGCAATAATAACGAAGTAGAAGGAGATAACTTTTCTATTAAATATGCAAATAATGAATATGTTATTACTTTAAATGGTGCTGAAATTGATGGCATTTTATTAAGCGGTGCCGCAAATGTAAAAATTATTGTTAATGCTGATAGCATTATTTCTTCAACATTATATCGTAATTGGAATGACAAAAATAATAATCTTTCAGCTTCGATTATTAATGATAGCGGAAATGTTACTATTACAAGTAATAATGATGCAAAATTAACATTAAATGGCAATATTTTAATTAATGGTGATTTAACTATTGATGGAAGTGTTATTACAAATGTTAATTTGAAAAAAGACATCAATGCTTCTAAGGCTATTGTTGGCGTTGATGTTAAAGGTAGCGTGAATATAAAGAATCAAGCTGCTTTATATGTTAATAATGTCAATTTAGTATCTAATAGTGTGGGCTTAAATGCTGAAAAAGATGTTACCATTGATAACGGAATCTTACTAGTTAATAATTTTGATACGGCACTATACTTAACAAATATAAACGAAGAAGAAACTAAACAAACATTTACTTCTTTAGGTAATTCAATAATTACTCTTAAAGGAGCATCTTATGGCTTTAATTCTCATGACTATAATCGTGAAATTAATATTTTAGGTGGTAATGTAGAAATGGAAGGAAATACCGGTATTAATTTTGCTAATGTAAGTGTTGGAGATGCCGAGCTTAAAGTAGTGGCTAATAATGGTTACACAATTCAAGCTAGTAAGCCAGTAACATTTAAAACAACAAGTGGTGATTATGAAAAAGGAAAAATAACTTTAATTAATAATACAACTTATAATCAATGGTATGACGTTAATTATGTTTTACGTGTTATAGATATGCACATTAATGGCGGAACATTAAAACTAGAAGGCACAACTAAAAATGGTATTATTTATACGGAAAAAGATGCTAAATTAGTTTTTGAAAATTGTGATGTATTTATTACTTCTACGAATGATGGTAATGGTATAAGAGCCCAAGAGGGAAACGAAACCATAACTATTGAAAATACTGCTCAAATAAAAATTACCGGATCAGATATTCCTATTGGTTGTTGGAATGGATCTAGCCCAGTTAAACTCTATATTAGAGGCAATTTTGTTGTAGATTCATATCGAGGCACAATTGGAGAATGGGATGATAAAACAATTATTGTTGAAGGGGCAATAAACTATATTAATCATCGTTAATAAAAAGGCAACTGTAGTGGTTGCCTTTTTAGTTAGTACACTAATTCAATTCCTAATTCTTTGATTTTATCAACGTATTCTTGTGAAATATTCTTATCAGTAATTATTGTGTTTATATCATTAATATTACAAATCTTAGAAATGAAAGATTTGCCAAATTTAGATGAATCAACGAGTAATATTCTTTTACTAGAGTTCTTAATCATTGTTCGCTTGATTTCTGCTTGCTCAATTGATGCTTCAGTGATTCCTTGATTAAAATCAAATCCAGCACAAGAAATGATGCATATATTAACAAATAAATTTTGTAGTTCATTAATTGTTGTATGACCGAATACAGAATTTGATTGATTTTGAATAAAACCACCAGGTATGAATGCCCGAAATGTAGTATTGTTTTTGATTGCCATAGCGGTTGAAAGTCCATTAGTAACAAGTGTTAATGATTTGAATTGATTTAATAAAGGAACTAAATGCAATACAGTTGAAGAAGAATCAAGAAAAATAGATTGATTGGATTGAATAAAAAAAACTGCTTTTTCACATATTTCTCGTTTCTCTTTTTTATTTAATTCCTCTCTTATAAAAAGCGAAGATTCTTCATTTGATGAACTAAAAAGTACTGCACCGCCATGCACTCTTTTTAATAACCCTTTTTTAGACATAGCTTCTAAATCTCTTCTTGCAGTTGCGGGAGATATATAAAGTTCTTTTACTAACTTATCGACAGTTACTTTTTTCTTCTCTTTTAGTATTTCGAGAATCTTGTCATATCTTTCATTATCGTACATTTTTTTACCTCACGATTATTATACCATTATTGAATAATAAAAAACATAAATTGTCAATGATTATTCAATCACTTTTACTCATTTTTTGATTGCTTTATTTTATGAATGCTTAAAAATAATCATACATTTGTTTTTATAACGCTCATTTATTGTTACAAATGATTATTAGTGATAATATTTTTTATAAGCTAGGAAGATGCTTGTGGATAATTATAAAGATTTAATACTACCTAATGATTTAACGACTTATATTGATGAACACCTTTATGAGTTTAATAAAGATGAAACAATACATTTGGCTAATAAATGCTATGAATTAGGCGTTAAAACTAAGGATGCATCAATAAAAGAAGCACATTTAAAAAACGCTTTAAGAGTATTATATCATCTTCAAGAGATGTACGAGATTATGCCACCAGATTTATTTTTCAAGATAAATGAAGAATTAATATCATTATATATTAATAAAAATGATGAAAAAGAAGTAAAAAATACATATAAAATTGTTCGTGATTATTATAGATTTTTTGATGATGATTATAAAAAAGTATGTGCATATGGATTTTCTTGTGTTGCTTTTAAATATATGGAGTACTTATATTCTATTAAAGATTATAAAGGTTGCTTATTTCCGTTTGATGAAATTTTTGATGGATTAATAAAAAACACTAAAGATGAATCAATGAATTTGCTTGCTAATGCATTTGCGCTCGTATCACATATTGGGTTTATCTATAATTTTAAAGAAAAAGCATTAAGTTATATGAAAAACGCTCTTTCTTTAGTGGAAGTATTAAGCGATAGATTTAAAGATAAATATTCGCAAATTGCTTTATTTACTTTTAATTCAGGTAATATTTGCTTACAAATGGATGATTATGATAATGCAATTAAATATTTCATTCAAGCAAAAGATGTATGTAAAAATAATAAATTTGATGATTCTAATGATATGTTTGCTATGAGTTCTAATTATATGGCACAAGCTTTAGTGCTAAAAAAAGAGTACGAAGAAGCTGTTAATGAATATAAAAATGCAATAGAATACTTAAACAAAAATGAACTAGATGAAAACAAACGAAATAAAAATATTAAAGATTTTTTAAAACGAATTGGGATTATATATGAAAAGTACTTAAATAATGAAGAACAAAGTAAAATTTATTATGAAAAAGCTAAAAAAATTTGATATTAGCAATCGAATATGTGAACATTGTATAAAAAAGTTTTGATTATATGCTAATAAATTATTATAATGAAAAAGTAAGAGGAAAAATAATATGGAAAAAAATGTATTTGAAGAAGCTGCAAAAGCTTATGTTGAAGTGATGAATACTGCAACTGAAATGTTTAAATTTCATCAACAATCTATGGCAAACGAAGGAAAACAATTTGACATTCGTGTTGGTTTAAATCAACTTGATGTTATTATCCAATATTCTATGCTTCAAGTGGCTCTTAATGACGATGAACTAGATGAAAGTGAAGTAGGTTTTATTAAATCAATGTCACAATTTTGTGATTTCTGTGATTATTTAAACCAAGTAGGATATCGAGGCGTTACTTGGGATGTAATTTTTAACACTGATGAAAATTCTTTAAAAGAAGTATTAGAAGAATCTAAAAAATCAGTTATTTCTTTATCACAAGATTTTGTTAGAATTTTCTCATTAATTGATGCAATGACTGAACATAATTATTTAGATGATTTATATAAGAACTTCTGCGCAATCATCGCTGGCATTATGCAAGCAGATGGTAAAGCTTATAAAGAAGAAATAGCAAATGGATGTTTATTAATTGATTTAATTAATGTTGTTAATGCTCAAAAGCAAGATTTTGAAAATGTAATTGCTGCAAAAAACTCACAACCAAAAGAACAACCAAATGCTAAAAAATCATTAAAAGATTATTATGTAAAAAAAAACTAATTAATCTTGATTCGGATAAAAAGGTTAATTACAAAAACAAAGAAGAAGCTTTGGCTTATATAGAAACTGATACTGGTTCAGGATCCGGATTTATGATTACAAATACCGGTCTATGTTTTACTTGTAATCATGTGATTAAAGGTTCTACTGAAATCTATGTTGGCTTAATTAATAATGATGGTAAAAAAACTGTTTATAAAGCAAATGCATTAATTCAAAATGAAGATGAAGATTTTGCTATTATTGAATTAGAAGATTGTATTGATAATTATTTCTATGAATTAGAATTAGACTATAAGACACTTAAAACTGGCAATGATGTAGCTATATTTGGTTATCCATTTGGATCAGCGTTAAATGATGAAATAATGGAATTAGAGCCATCACTTACTAAAGGATATATTTCTTCTAAAAATAAAATCAATGGTCACATTTGTTATTACTTAGATATTAATTCCGCACCTGGCAATAGCGGTGGTCCAGTATTCTCTTTAGATACTAATAAAGTAATCGGCTATTTATGTGGATCATATGGTAATGATCGCTCAGATATCATCTTTATTAGGACATTAGAATATTTCTTAAAAAATTATTTAAAAGATTAAAA
>CALBGF010000249.1 GCA_937893635.1 uncultured Mollicutes bacterium
TTAACGCATTAGATAATCTCTAGTGCGTTTTTTTTACAAACTCTTAATAATTTATGCTATACTTAACTCGGTGATATTTATGAGTAGTTTAACAACAAAAAAGGCGATTTCTTTTACTTTAAAAGAACTATTATTAGAAAAACCATTATCGAAAATTACCGTTAATGATATAACAGAAAGATGCGATATCAATCGTCAAACTTTTTATTATCATTTTGAAAGTATAACTGATTTAGTAGAATGGACATGTTTAGAAGATGCAGATAAAGTTTTAAAAGATAAAGCAACATATAAAACATGGCAAGATGCTTTCTTAGCAATTTTCGATTTGATGAAAAAGGATCGACCATTTATTATGAATATATATCACTCAGTATCATTAGAAGTTCTATTAACATATTTATATAAAATTGTTTATCCAATTATTTATAAAGTAGTGGATGAAAAATCTAAAGGATACATAATTAATGAAGAAGATAAAAAATTTATTACCGATTTTTATAAGTATTCATTTGTCGCTATTGTCTTAAAATGGATTAAAGAAGACATGAAAGAAGATCCCAAAGCTATTATTCATAAAATTTCTTTAATGACAAATGGCACAATAGAAAATGCTTTAAATAATTTAAAAACTGGTAATAAGATCTAAAGGAGATTTAAATTTATGGGATGTACAACAATCTTAGTAGGAAAATTAGCAAGTTATGATGGCTCAACTTTAATTGCTAGAAACGATGATTCACCTTCTGGCGTATTTACTGCTAAAAAAATGGCAGTGATGTCTTCTAATAAAATGCCTAACGTTTATAAATCAAAAATATCTCGTGTTTCTATTCCTTTACCTGATTATTCTTATCGCTTTACTTATATGCCTAATGTAAGCAAAGAAGAAGGAATTTGGGGCGCAAGTGGTATTAATGAACATAATGTTGCAATGACCGCAACGGAAACAATTACTTCAAATCCACGTGTATTAGGCGCGGATCCATTAGTAAATTATCAAAAAGCGAAAGGCAATAAAAAAGCTATTCCTGGTGGCATTGGTGAAGAAGATTTAGTAATGCTTGTCTTACCATATGTAAAGACCGCTAAAGAAGGAATATTACGTCTAGGAGCTTTATTAGAAGAATATGGCACTTATGAAAGCAATGGCATTGCCATTAGCGATAAAAATGAAATTTGGTGGTTAGAGACTATTGGTGGACATCATTTTATTGCACGTCGCGTTAAAGATGACCAATATGTCGTTATGCCAAATCAATTTGGTTTAGATGTCTTTGATTTTGATGATGCCTTTGGTGAACAAAAAGAAAATATTTGTTCAAAAGATTTGCGTGAATTTATTAAAGATAATCATTTAGATTTAGGAATGGGTGAAAAATTTAATCCACGTCTTGCTTTTGGAAGTCATGATGATTCAGATCATACCTATAACACTTCAAGAGCGTGGTTTATTGAAAAATACTTTAATCCAAAAACATTTACTTGGATTGGAGAAAATGCTGATTATACTTTAGAATCTGATGATATTCCTTGGAGTTTAGTTCCAGAAAGAAAAATTACTATTGATGATGTTAAATATGCTTTATCCGCTCATTATCAAGGAACGAATTATGATTGCTATGCCAAAAATATTAAAGATTTTAAACCAATATATCGCCCAATTGGTATAAGTAGAACAAGTTTCTTATCAATTGCGCAAATTAGACCTTATGTTGATGATACAAATGCCGCAATTGAATGGGTAGCTTTTGGTTCCAATGTCTTCAATACTTTAATTCCGGTTTATACTAATGTAACTAAGATTCCTACTTATTTAAATAACACTACTTTAAAAGTTTCGACAAATAATTTTTATTGGAATAATCGTTTAATTGGCGCTTTAGTGGATGCACATTTCCAAACTGCAATTATTCATATTGAACGTTATGTTGAAAAAACAATGAGTAAAAATTATGAATTTATTAAAGCTTGTGATAAAGAATTTGCTACTAACAATGATATAAAAGTATTAGAAGCAACTAATGATAAAATTGCTTCAATGATGGAAGAAGAAACTAGTAAAGTTCTTGATAAAGTACTTTATGACGCTAGTAACCATATGAAGAATAGTTTCTCAAGATCAGATAATTAATTATGAAAAAAATAAAAAAGATTTTATTTATTTTATGTTCATTTGCTTTAATGTCTTGTGGCGTGAAATGTGAAACATGTCATGATAAGCATGAAATTAAATGCACTAGATGTAATGGGGTTGGCATTGCTAATTGTATATCGTGCGGCGGAATCGGAAGTCAAATGTGTCACGCCTGCGGAGGCACTGGTAACGTTATGCAAATGGATTACGTAACAGGCGGAATGCGTTATACTATGTGCTATCAATGTGGTGGTCTAGGAAGAAGAAATTGCCTTAGTTGTGGTGGTGCTGGTCGAACTACGTGTACTACATGTCATGGTAGTAAAAAAATTCCTTGTCCTGATTGTGAGCAAGAATAAAAATGCTTTAATTAGCATTTTTTTTAATTTCTCCCAATAAAATATTAATATTATCTAATTTATAATTAGTGCACCATAAAAAAGTTATTGACTTTTTGCGTAAATGGTGCTCTAATAATTACAACTTATGGAGGATTTATTATGAAAAATAAAAAATTATTAGTTTTAGTTCCTTTCCTATTATTGATGGCTTCTTGTGGTGACAAGAATTCAAATTCAAACTCTATTTCTGACTCTAATTCAACTTCTAATTCTACAAATCAATCTACAACCGGTGAATGGAAAGATGAATTAAAAACAATGATGACTTCAATGTTAGGAGAAACATTACCATATTTTGAATTAGGCAATTATCAATTTTCAGTTGAAGAAGATGATGATGGCGAATATATTTATATTTACGCTGAATCAGAAACTGATTTCGTAGTGGAATATACAAGTGTTTTAACAAAATCAGGATATACTGATGACGGAATAGAAGAAGACGATTATGTTGCTTATTTCTTTGTTAAAGGCGATATAGTTGTTCAAATTGATTATTACCCAGGTGATACTACTTATAAAGCAAGAAATGAAATCTTTGCTTGGGTAGAAGATAATGGAGGCGGCAGTGATATTCCTGATACACCAACTGAAAAAACCGACTTAACAGCTTGGCCAACTGAATTAAAAGAATTAATGACATCAACATTTAATATGGAAATTCCTTTTGTTGCTCTAGCAAAAGATTTTGAATACGAGTTAACTGATGGACAATTAACAATATACGATTCTGCTAATGTTAATTTCTTAGAAGATTATGGTGATTCATTATTGGCGGCTAATTTTGAGTTAGGAGAAAATGAGTGGGGTGAAGCATATACCCATGATTATGATGAAGACTATTATATTGAAGTAAGTTTTTACTACTCAGATAGTTTGGATTTAGGAGAATTGATAATTCCTGGTGGCAATGAAATAGATGTTTCATTAGTTCAAATTATTAAGGAAGTTGATACTGATACATGGCCTGAAGAAGAAGTAAAATCAATTTATAATAGTTTATCAAAAGTAAATGTTCCATCTTTTGATGTAGTTGGCAAATATACTTATTATTTTTATGGTGATAGCATTGTTGTTTATGGTGCAGTTAATAGTGATATTACTGATGAATATGTAACAAAATTGACCAACAATAACTTTTTGACATACGAATCATCATATAGTCAATTCTATTATGACTGGGAAGAATATGTTCAAGTACAAATTCAATACATTAGTGACACTTCAAGTTTTATGATACAAGTTTTCCCAATGGAAGCAAGTTATGATGAATTTGTTACTTCATTCCCAGAAGATAAAATTAAATCATTCTTAGGTGAAAGTGCTACTAGTGTACCAAGTATTGATATTAAATATGGAGAAAATATCAAATACGCTCATGTTAATGAAGATTTAGAAGATGAAACACCAGAATACATTCAATTGACATATAAAGATGAAGGTACTGTTGGTTCTAACTCTATAATGGATGAATACTTAGTTACATTACGCGCTCAAGAATGGATCATAGATGATTCTAATTATAATGAATATGGATATTATGTTGCTACCTCCAAAACTGGAGATGTAGTCTTAACATTTGAATCTTTATTTGGAATATTTATTTTAGATATTGAAAAAGGTGCTTAGATGATATTAAGAGTCGTTGCTTGCATGGTAACGACTTTTTTCATGCGAAAAATATTTTAGAAATTACAACCAAGCAAGAATTAACTGTTGTTTTATTAATTATTAATGAAATTGTTTTTTTATATTAAATTTTTAACTTTTTAAAATATTTTTCATTTGTATGTTTTTTCTTGCTCCAAACTCGTTTTTCTAGCATAATTATTGTAGGAGAAAAAAAGTATGGAAGTTAAGAAAGATGATATTGCTAAGGATTTAAGATTTGTTGCTAGCGTTTATAACGTAGTAATGAAGCCTTTTAAGTTACAAATAAAAGAACCAAAGAAGAAAACAATTGAAGTAAAAAAGCCAAAATCAATGGGACCAGTAAAAAGTATTTACATTCCTCGTAAAGATGAATCTGGATTAAGATTATTAGTTATTGATTCTAAAAAAAGAACATCGCGTATGGGTGTGCTTTGGATTCATGGCGGAGGTTATGTTAATGGATTTCCAGAAATGGCTTTTATCACAATGGCTAAAGAAGTTTCTAAGAAATGCTTAGTAGTTTCTCCTTCCTATCGTTTAGCAAGTAGTTATCCTTATCCTGCCGCTCTTGAAGATTGCTATACTACTCTTTTATGGATGCATGATCACGCTGATGAACTTGGTATTGATAAAGATAAAATCGCTGTTGGAGGAGAAAGTGCTGGCGGTGGTTTAACAGTGGCTTTATGTTTATTAGCGAGAGATAGAAAAGAAGTCAATGTTATGCTACAAATGCCAATTTATCCAATGCTAGATTGTCGAAGCGATACTAAATCAATGGAAGATAATAATGCTCCAGTATGGAATGAAAAAAGTAATATTGAAGCATGGAATATTTATTTAAGAGATTTAGATAAAGAAAATGTTCCATATTATGCAAGTCCTGCTTTATGCGATAATTATGCTCATATGCCGCCTTGTATTTCATTTGTGGGCGATATTGAGCCATTCTATGATGAAACTGTTACATATATTAATAAATTAAAAGAACTAGGTATACCAACTGATTTTGCTATTTTTAATGGTTGTTATCATGGCTTTGATATAGTTGCTCCTGGTTCAAAAGAAGCAAAAGAAGCAAAATTATTCTTTATGAATGCTTTAGAAAAATACTTATAATTACTTAATTAGGTGATAATATGAATAAATACGAAAAAATGTTTGAAGAAGGAAATTATTTACAAATAATTTCCGAATTAGAATTAGATAAAGAACCAGAAAATATTTGGCTAGTGGTTGATAGTTATGTCCAAATTAATCAAATTGATAATGCAATTAGAACCATTGAAAATAACCGCGATATTTTATTAAAAGATGATCCAAAAAAGACAATGTTTCTTAATATTGATTTATTAATATTAAATAATGATTTTGTACGTGCTTTAAAAACATTATCAATATTTGAAGAATTACCATATATTTCTATTGAAATTGAAGAATTATTACCAGAATTAAAAGATTATATTTATAAAAGTATGAATAAAAAATCAAGTTCAATAACTAATGCTGATATAATTAAATCTCTTAATAATTACGATAATCAAGAAATGTTACTTCGTTCATTATATGAAATAGAAAAGCGTGATTATAAGCCGTTTTTTAATGACTTAAAAAACATATTAGTTAATGAAAATATTAATGATAATATTAAAACATTAATATTAATACTTTTGAGTGAAAAAAAATGTAATGAAGAAGTTAAGATTAAAAAACATAATTTTGAAGGGAATGTAATTCCTTCTCAAATTAAACCAATTATTACTACTAAAGAAATCGAAATATTAATTAATAGTTTAATTAATGAAAAAGATATAACAATTATTAAATGTGTCCAAGATATGCTTACGAGTTATTTTTTAAGTATCTATCCAAAAAGTTTATCCAAAAATGATGAAGAAAAATATGTTTATGCACATTACTTATTAGCGCTTGAACTATTTGATAAAGATAAAG
>CALBGF010000250.1 GCA_937893635.1 uncultured Mollicutes bacterium
GGTGAACATACTTATGAAAAATATGTTTTAGCTAAACAAATTGAATGGGACGAATATCGTAAATTAGTTTCCCCGTGGGAAATTAAAAAATATTTATAATAAAGGGGAAATAATTAATTATGTGTGGAATCGTTGGAACAGTTGATAGCAAAAATTTACGCTCTTTTTTACTTAATGGCTTAAAGTCTTTAGAATATCGTGGCTATGACTCAGCAGGTATTGCCACAATCACAGACAACAAATTTAATTTATATCGTTGTGTTGGTCGCGTTGAAGGATTAGAAGAAAAAATCCCTTCAGTTTTACCTGGATTTACTGGTATTGGTCATACTAGATGGGCAACACACGGTGAGCCACTTGAAAGAAATTGTCATCCTCATGTTAGTTTTAATAATATATTTGCCATTGTTCATAATGGTGTAATTGAAAACTTTCAAGAATTAAAAAACGAATTATTAAATGAAGGATTCAAATTTAACAGTGACACTGATACTGAAGTTATTGCTAATGTTTTAGAACAAGAATATTCAAAGACTAATAACGTATTAGAATCCATTAATAACGCTCTTAAACGTATTGATGGTTCTCTTGCTATCGCTATTTTATTTAATGGTGATGAACATAAATTATATTTTGCAAGAAGAAAATCACCTTTATTAATTGGTATTGGAAAAGAAACCAATTATTTAGCAAGTGACGCTCTTCCAATGATTAAATGTGCGAATAAATTTGTTGATTTATTAAATGATCAATATGGTTATATTACTACTAATGAAGTACATGTTTATCAAAATAGTAAAGAAGTTGAACTAAAATTCACAGAACGTAATGCTGAATTATTAAATGCGGACTTAAATGGTTATCCTCACTATATGCTTAAAGAGATTGAAGAAATTCCAAGTTGCATTGTTCGCTTAATCGATAACTACTTTGTTAACGATGAATATCATTTTAATAAAGAAATGCTTGAATCATTACAAAATGCTGACACTATTACATTTATTGCTTGTGGTACTTCTTATCATGCTTGTTTGTTAGGAAAGCATTATATGGAAAAAATCGGTAAGCATTCCGAAGCTTACATTGCTTCAGAATGGGCATATTTCCCACATTTTAACGATCGCGAAAAAGAAGTATTTATCCTCGTATCTCAATCTGGAGAAACAGCAGATGTAATTACTTGTTTGCAAAATATTAATAAAAATAATTACAAATCAATTACCATCACTAATACAAAAGGATCAACTTTAGAGCGTGATGCAACTTGGTCTTGTTTACTTTACGCTGGAGTAGAAATTGCTGTTGCTTCAACAAAAGCATATACTTCCCAAGTTTCATTACTTTATTTATTATCTTCCGCAATTGTTCATAATACTTCTTCTGTTAAGATTCTTAAGAATAATAATGTGGCATTAAATAACATTATAAATCAAAAAGAACAAATAAAAGAAATTGCTTATAAAATTAAAAATGTTAATGATGCTTTCTTCTTAGGACGTGGTACTGATTATTATGTTGCTTTAGAAGCTTCATTAAAATTAAAAGAAATTACTTATATTCATTCTGAAGCATTTCCAGGCGGAGAATTAAAACATGGTCCTCTTGCTTTAATTGAAAAGAACACCCCAGTATTTGGATTTATTACTCTTCCAGAAATCTCTGCGGCTATGCGTGGTAATTTCTCCGAAGTAAAAGCTCGTAATGCTAAAGTTTATTCAATTGTAACGAAGAATTTAGCTACAAAAGATGATACAATAGTAATAGATAACTTAAATCGTGATATTTCCGCACTTGCTATTGTTATGGTTGCTCAATATTTGGCTTATTACACCGCTTTAGCGCGTAATAAAGATATTGATAAACCAAGAAACTTAGCAAAATCCGTAACGGTAGAATAGAGGTTAAATTTATGCGATATTTTGGAACAGATGGTATACGTGGAGAGGCTTATGTAACACTTACTGATAGCCTAGCGCGCAAAGTTGGTAAAAGTTTAAAATTATTAGATTGCAAAAAAGTTGTTATTGGTTATGATACAAGAGAATCTAATCATATGCTTGCTGATAATATTGCACTTGGTGCAAAAAGTGCTGGTAAAGAAGTAATTGATTTAGGAATTATTCCTACACCTGGACTTTGTTATGTATCAACTTTAGAAAAATGTATTGGTGTTATGATTACTGCTTCTCATAATCCTTACCAAGATAATGGTATTAAAATATTTTATGATGGTGCCAAAATCAAAGATGAGATTGAAGAACAAATTGAAGATTTTATCGACGCTAATGACGATGTTGTTCATGAATCTTTAGAAGGAAGCATAAAAAAAGATGAATTAAAGAAGAATCTTTATGTCGAATTTTTAAATAGTTTAATAATAGATAACAATTTAAAAGTTGGATTTGATTGCGCTAATGGAGCTACTTCTTTTGTTTCTGAGTTTTTCCGTCCTCATTTAAAAGAAGCATTATATATTGCCCATGAGCCAAATGGTAAAAACATTAATGCTGGTGTTGGTTCTACACACATTGAAGCAATTGAAAAATTTGTAAAAGAACATCATCTTGATGTTGGTTTTGCTTTTGATGGCGATGGTGATCGTGTTTTAGCAGTTGATGAAAATGGTACTCTCCATAGCGGCGATGAACTCATTTATGTTATTGCTAAAGACTTAAAAGAAAATGGTTATTTAAATAATGACACTGTTGTTTTAACAATTATGTCTAATTTAGGTATTATTAATTCATTAAACAAATTAGGAATAAAAGTAAGCACCACTACTGTTGGTGACCGTAATGTTTTAAAAGAAATGCAATTACATAACTACGTTATAGGTGGAGAAAATTCAGGTCATATTATTAATTTACGCCACTTATCGACTGGCGATGGTATGTTATCCGCAATTATGGTTTTAAATATTATGGCCAAAACAAATAAATCATTATTAGGATTAACAAAAGACTTAGAAGTTTGGCCTGATAAACTAGTAAACTTAAAAGTCAAAGATAAAAAAATTGCTAATGAAGATATCGTTAAAAACGAAGTTAATAGAATAAAAGAGCAATATCCTAACATTCAACTAGTAATTCGAGCAAGTGGTACTGAAAACTTACTTCGCGTTAGTTGTTGTGCCGAAAGTAAAGAACTTGTTAACGAAATTATTGAACATTTTGTTACATTAATTAATAAAATAGATCAAGGAGCAAAATAAATGAAAAATTATGCAATTGTCCTTGCTGCAGGTCAAGGAAAGCGCATGAAAGTTCAACTTCCTAAATGCGCACATTTAATACTTAAAAAACCAATGGCAAAATATGTTATTGATGCCATTGATGGTTGTGTTGATGAAAAAATACTTGTCGTTGATTCTAATGGTAAAAATATTTTTGAAGAAATATTTGCCAGTCAAGTTACTTATGCTTTACAACCAAGTCATTTAGGAACTGGCGATGCTTTACGTTGTGCTTTAAAAAATATAAAAGATTTAGAAGGATACTCATTAATTTTGCCTGGTGATGTCCCTTTAATTGATAAACAAGAATTAATTAATTTTATGAACTTCCATGTGACTTCTCACGCTGATGTATCTGTATTAACAATTCATATGAAAGATCCATCTAATTATGGAAGAATTATTCGTGAAAATGGCCAAATTGTGGCAATTCGCGAAAAAAACGAAGCTTCTAAAGAGGAGTTAGAAATCAATGAAGTAAATACCGGTATTTATTGTATTAAAAATAGTATTATCAATACTTTATTACCTAGTGACAATAATTATACTCACTTAATCTTACCTATTATTGTTGAAAATGCATATAAAAGTGGTTTAATAGTACGTACTTTTTCTTCAAACAATGAAGAATTCTATTATGATGTCAATGATTTTTATACTTTATCAATTGTTGAAAATATTATTAAAATTGCCACTAATAAAAAGCATTTATTAAATGGTGTTAATATTATTTCACCAGAAACAGTTACTATTTCTAGTGAAGTAACTATTGAACCCGGCGTTACAATTTATCCTAATACATTTATCACTGGAAAAAGTGTTATTAAAAGTGGAGCAATTATTGGCCCTGATTCTGAACTTCATAATGCAGTTATTGATGAAGGCGCTACTATTCGCCATTCTTTAATAGTTGATAGTGCCGTAGGAAAAGAAACTACTGTTGGTCCATTCGCACATTTAAGAAATGGCACATTTGTTCACGATAACTGCCGCATTGGTAATTTTGTTGAAATCAAAAATTCTCGTATTGGTAATGGCACAAAAATATCACACTTAACATATTTAGGTGACACCGATTGCGGTGAAAATGTCAACTGGGGTTGTGGATGTGTTACTGTTAATTATGACGGCAAATTTAAAAACAAAACCACTGTTGGTGATAATGTCTTTATTGGTTGTAACACTAATTTAATTGCCCCAATTTCAATTGGGAATAACGTCTTTATTGCGGCTGGTTCCACTATTACTGATGATATTCCTGATGAAGCATTCTCTATTGCGCGTACAAGACAAATAACTAAAGAAGATTACGCTCGTAAATATTCTTACGGAAAGAAGAAAAAATAATATGATTATAACCAAAATTGCTACTTGTGATAATGATTTTATTTCCACATTATGCGGTTTTGGTTTTTCTTATGATTTAGCAAGTTTTTTATATCATCATCAAGATTTAGTTAAAATAAATAATCAAGCATTTTCATCACCAAATATAAAAAAAGGTGACAAAATTGAACTTAATTTATTTGAAGAAAATAAAGTATATGGTAATTCTAAAAATGAACTTGATATTCTTTATGAAGATGATTATTTATTAATTGTTAATAAGCCGCATAATATTGCCACTATCCCGACAATTAGACATTTCAATAATAATTTAGCTAGTGATGTTAGTAATTATTATTTGAATCATAATATCAAAAGCAAAATTCATGTTGTGACAAGGCTAGATTATGAAACTAATGGAATAGTTATATTTGCTAAACATCAATATATTCATGCACTTATGAGTAAAGTCAAAATTGATAAATATTATCTTGCTGATGTTCATGGCATAATTCGTGAAAATGGAATTATCAATAAACCTATTTTAAAAGATCCTAATGATACAAAAAAGCGCATTATTGATGAAAAAGGAAAAACTGGTATTACCGAATATGAAATTATAAATGTTAATGAAAAAGAAAACAAAACCACTATTAAAGCGCATCTAATAACAGGTAGGACACATCAAATTCGCTTACATTTTGCTAGTATTTCTCATCCTGTTATCGGAGATAAGCTTTATGGATTTGATAATAGATCCGCTATTTTATGTTTAACTTGTGTAGAAGTAAAATTCATTCATCCAATCACTAATAATTTAATTCATATTAAAATTTAAGTTAACTTGTAATAGCGCTTCTTCTTTCTTTAACTAGTCTAAAAAAGGTGCCACGCGATATTCCAATTAACTTCGCTGCTTCAATATTGGTAAGATCTTTATTGATATAATTATCGAAAATTTCATTGGTGTTAACTGGTAGTTTTACTTTAGGTCTACCAAACTTAACACCTTTTTCTTTGGCAATTCTAATTCCCTCAGCTTGCCTTTGTTTGATATTTATTCGCTCGTTTTCCGCTACAAAAGATAATACTTGTAAAACAATATCTGATATAAATTTTCCTACTAAGTTTTTACCTTCAATTCTTGTATCTAATAATGGCATATCTAATACTTTAATATCAGCGCCTATAGTTTTAGTAATTCTAGACCATTCTTCTAATATCATTTGATAATTTCTACCAAGACGATCTATTGATTTTATTATCAATAAGTCGTCTTTTTTTAGTTTTCTAATTAACTTTTGATATTTAACTCTATCAAAGTCTTTTCCAGATTCTTTATCAATATAAATATATTTATCATCAATATTCAATGCTTTGATTTCTTCATATTGTCTATCAATATTTTGTTGTTTTGTTGATACGCGAATATATGCGTAAATCATAATAATCACCTCGTTATTTATATAGATGAAAATGATGATGTAATCAAGACATTAAATATAAAAAGAATATAAAAATGTATATGTTTTGACACCTTTAAAATTTATAATTTATTATAACAATTTTATCTCAATATTACAAAATAAATACTGAATTTTTTTGTTTTCTATTAAATTTTCATAACTCAAATAAAGCATACAATTTGATACTTGGATTTTTCAATTTTGCAATGAAAGAGGTATGCATATGAATAATTTTAGAAAACAAGTCGAAGAATACTTAAAATTATGGCCAAATAATCCTGCTATTGAATATTATGATTTTACGCAAGACATAATTCATTATGGTCCAAGAAGAGATACTAGGGCTATTTCAAAACTTCCTGGAGATGAAGAATATGTAAGAGCATATATCGTAACTAAGTTGGTTAACGAACTTGGTTATAGCATGAGTGATATCGCTTTTGAAGAAGAATATTCAACTGGTCATCCAACAACAAAAAAATCACGAATTGATATTATTGTTTATAAACCACATAGTAATAACATTTTTATGTTTATAGAATTAAAATCCCCAGACAAATACAAATCTGAACGTAACAAATCCATAGAGAATCAACTATATTACGTTGCCCCATTAGAAATAGCTAGAAATTCTAATAGCATTGATTATTTAGTATATTGCTCTCTTAATGAGTTGGATTGTTCTGAGGTAGTTACCCTTATTGATTATAAAAAATATAATTCTTACATGAAATGGAAAAACGATCCTAATTATCATTCAAATCTTTTGTCCAGCTATAGTTCTGCTCCAAGTTCAACTGCTAAACGTTCATTTGGAGTTAATGACGTAGACGATAGGATTGAAAATATTATTAGTTCATTAAATCAACATATTAAATATACCGAGGTTAAAGACTCACTGCTATTTATAAATACTTGTATTTTGGCTTTATTTAATGATGATTTTAGAAAAGATATACAGGCTGGTATGCACGATAGTGATTCTATGGATACAATAATTGATGAAATGCAAAGCATTATCGTTAGAAGCGGCGGAGAGATTGATAAATATTCATTTACTGATAGTAGAAATAAAAGGTCAATCACATCATTAATAAAGTCCACATGCACATCAATGAAAAGTAAAAAAGAGCTTAATAGTTCAATATATTCCCTTTTGAGTTTTTTAAAAGATTTAGCCAACAAGGTTTTTCCAATTATTAATTATGGAAGTAATGAAGACAAACTTTTAATTTCTGAAACCATTTATAAATATATCTATATTCATAAAAACGGTAAAAATAGTATTATTTCTACTCCTGCAAATATTACAAATTTTATGGTTAAGTTACTTGATTTGAAAGAAGATGATTTCTTTATTGAATTCTGCAGTGGATTTGGAAATTTCACTCTTTCATATTTATTACAAATAATTAACAATTATACTTCTCCAAATGGAAATAAAGTTTCGGGCATAGAAAACGAGGATTATATCTATCTATTCTATATTACTACTCTTAGAATTATTGGTTTGAATCTCATACAAGCACTAGATGGCGATATGCTAAAATTGTCAAGTATCAATGATTTAATTCCTTCTTATAATACAAATTACAAAGTAGGTGCATGCATGAATCCGCCTTTTGGTGGAAAAGATAATGCAATAGCAGCTAAATTAGTTCTAAAAGGTTGCGAACTTTTACCTAAAGGCAGCTTATTTGCTGTGATTTTACCATATGTTTTTGCTATCGGAAGTTCAAAGTCAAATGGATTTGATGCCGAACAATTTCACAAAGATTTATTAGCAAATAACACTTTGCTTGCTTCTTTTTCTTTAGCAGATGGAACATTTGGAGTAGCAGCTTCAACAGTAGTAACTACACTAATTATAAAAACAGGTATCCCACATTTTGCTTTTGATGAAAATGGTAAAGTAATTTATGATGAAAAAGGTAGAAAAATACCAAATGAAAAGACTTATTTAATGTATTGTAAGGATGATGGATATAAAATTTTAAAAAACACTCGAGTTGAAAAGAAAAAAGGGTTGGGAGCCGAAAAAGTAAATAGCTGGCTAAGCAGTTATCAAACAAAAGCTACTGATCCATTAAAATCAGTATATATAGATATTCATGAAGATGATGAATGGTTAATTGAAGCATATATGAAAACCGATTATTCATTACTTCAAGAGTCAGATTTCGAACAAACAATACGTAACTTTTATGCATATAAAATTCAGAACGGAGGCAAAAAATGATGATTGATATATCTGGATGGAAAGAATTTGTTATAAAAGATATTTTTCAGTGCAGTACAACAAAGGCTGTTAAAACTGATGAAATAACAGATGGAAGTGTTGCTTATATTACAAGAAGTGCTTTAAATAATGGATGTTCTGGTTTTATCGAAGAACTGCCAAAAAAGATGGAAACTGGTAACTGTATCACAATTGGTGCCGAAGGACTATATGCCTTTTATCAAGATTCAATTTTTTTGCCAGGAGTTAAGGTTTATACTCTTAGACATGAAAAACTCAATCAAAATATTGGTCTATTTATTTGTACGTTATTAAATGCTAGTGTTTTTAAATATTCTTATGGTAGAGCTAGAATATTAGAAAAAATAATGGAAGAGACATTGCCTTTACCAGTTGATTCCGAAGGCAATCCTAATTGGGCTTTTATGGATGAATTTATTGAAAAATTACAATCGAGAGAGAGAGAGAGTAGTTCATCTATTAAAAATTCAATAACCACAAAAAATAATAACCACTCATTCTTAAATACTAATGATTGGGTTGAATTTTCGTTAAGTGAGTTATTTGAAATTAGTGGTTCTAAAACAACACCCATAGAGGAACTTGAAGGATATGGTATTGGTAAATACCCTTATATTACAACGAAAGCAACTAATAATGGTGCTGATGGTTTTTTTGATTACCAATCAGAAAAAGGAAATTGTTTGGTAATAGATTCTGCAGTTTTAGGTTATTGTACATACCAAGAGTTGTCATTTTCTGCAAGTGATCATGTTGAAATTCTTAGGCCGAAATTTGTTATGAATCAATATATTGCAATGTTTTTAGTTACATTAATAAATCAAGATACTTATAGATATTCTTATGGTCGTAAAAGAAGTCAAAAACAAATTAGGCGGGATGTTATAAAATTACCTATTGATGAAAACGGAAAACCAAATTGGTCTTTAATGGAAAAATATATAAAGTCATTACCATACGCAGATAGAATTTAGTGTTAACTTAATATCAAATGTGCATTCTTTAAGCTAATATCAGGTATAATTGAAAAATCCAGATATGTTTACTCAAAATTTTGTTAAACCTTATTACTTATAGAACATTATCACGAATCACAAAATTAGTTACTCATAGATGCTATTAATTATATTTTTACATATAAAAAGCTGCAAAGACCATTTTAGTTTTCGCAGCTTAGTTCATTTATTCAGTTCTTAATGCTACAACTGGATCTTTTTTACTAGCAATTTGTGCTGGGATTAATCCTGCTATTAAAGTCATTAACATTGATATAGCAATTAATATAATCGCCCCGCCAATTGGTAAGACAGCTAAGTTAGAAATATCTGTTAATCCTTTTAGGATGATATTAGCGGGAATAATAATTAATGAAGTAACAATTATACCAATCGCTCCTGAGAAGAAACCAATAGAGATTGATTCTGCAGTAAATACACGTTTAATATCACGTTTTGATGCTCCAATTGCGCGTAATATACCAATTTCTTTTATTCTCTCTAATACTGAGATATAAGTTATAACACCAATCATAATTGAAGATACCACTAGTGAAATAGAAACAAATACAATTAATACAATGGAAATAATATCAATAATCATTGAAACACTAGACATAATCAAACCGACATAGTCAGTGTAATTTAAGACATTTTCATCATTGCCTAACGCAATTTTTGAATCTTCATTATACTTTTCAATCATTTTAACAATTGC
Source organism: uncultured Mollicutes bacterium (assembly GCA_937893635.1). The sequence goes on from CALBGF010000250.1 coordinate 9,998, forward strand.
TTCTTTATTAGCAAAATCATAAGCGTATAAATCAATTCTTGATGGTGAAGATAAATCACATACACCTAATGTTTTTAAATTCTTTTCATAAGATTCTTTATCATAATAATCATCAAGTTTAGTTTTAAGCATTCCTGTAACTAATATTTCAACTAGTTGATCATTATATTTTGAATCTGTTTTACCTAGAACATACATATTATATAATTCATCTGCAAGTGTTTTTGCGTCTTGGTAGTTATCACAAATACTATTACTTATGAGATAAGCAATTAAGAATACCTTTACACTGCTTTCATCATTATTATCAAATTGTTCTAATAAATTATCACCTAATCCATCATATATGTAATTAGCATAGATATTTTTACTAGTTTCATCATCAATAATACTTTCTAAATAATTAATAACATCTGCTTTATTATATTCTTTATTGGTGAATTCATTACCAGTAAAGACATTAATAGTTGGATTAGCCTTTTGATACTTAACTACTTCTGAATCATTAATACGTTCAATCATATTAGTAATTAAACTAGAGCGATAAGCAACTGTACCCGATATTGCTTTTCCTACTGATTCTTTTTTAGGCTTAATAATTCCACTGACCTTTAAATTAATAACGCGTTTATTGTTATTAAATACTGTTTCTAAATATTCTTTATCATTACGCATATTATCAGCTTTATTGCCATTCATTTTGTAATAGTCAGAATTAGGAAACATAACATAGCCAGTATTCATAATAGTTTCATAACTTATTTTAATTGATGGGGCATTAGGATTACGAACTAATTCTTGATATTGTTCGTCAGTGATTAAACCAAGTGTATAAAGTGTCATATCAGTGATTTCATTATTTTCATCTAATACAATAGCAATTTCATCATATTTAGTTGGTAATGCACCTTCAACAATATCATATTGTTTTTTAATTAAATCATCATTATCAATCATTTGTGACCATGTTTCCATTGAAGAATACATAACGTTACTTGATGAACCCATTGGATCTATTGATAGTGTTTTATCATGATTATCACTTTTATACATTTGAATATCTAAATTGTAATAATATTTGATATTTGTATTGCTAATAGTTTCAGAAACTGTCGTATCAGTTTCTAGGTATTCTTTAAATGCTTTTAAATTATTAACACGAATTGAATCTTGCATTGCTGCACGTAATTTTGACATTATGTTATTAGAATAAATAGCATCAAATTCATGATCAGGATCTTCATCTACTTTAGTAAACATTTCAATCAAACTGGTCATATCATTTGTTTGAGATGTTATTGAAATCGGATAAGATGATAATGTTTCTTCTTGAACACGATCAATATAAGCTTGGAAACCGCTAGACATTGATAATATTGCCGCAATTCCAATAATGCCTATTGATCCAGCGAAAGATACCAAGAATGTACGTGCTTTCTTTGTTAATAAGTTTCGAACTGATAAACTTAAAGCGGTAAAGAAAGACATATGTGGTCTTTTGCCTTGAGGTTTCTTTTCTTTAATTGGTGGCATTCTTGTTAATGGATTACTATCCGACTTAACTTTACCATCAAATAATTCAATTGTTCTTGTAGCGTATAATTTAGCTAATTCTGGATTATGGGTAACCATAATGATTAGTTTATTTTGAGAAATTTCTTTTAATAAGTCCATTACTTGTACACTAGTCGCGGAATCAAGCGCACCAGTTGGTTCATCCGCTAAAATGATTTCTGGATCATTTACTAAAGCACGAGCAATAGCCACTCTTTGCATTTGTCCGCCACTTAATTGATTCGGCTTAGAATAAATTTTATCTTTTAAACCTACTTTAGTTAAGGCTTCTATTGCTTTTTTCTTACGTTCTTCTTTGCTTACTCCGGATAATGTTAACGCTAATTCAACATTGGCTAATATACTTAAATGTGGAATAAGATTATAAGATTGGAAAACAAAACCAATTGAATGGTTACGATAATTATCCCAATCACGGTCTTTAAATTCTTTTGTTGATTTATTATTGATTTTTAAATCACCACTTGTATATTTATCAAGTCCACCAATAATATTAAGTAAAGTTGTTTTACCACATCCTGATTGTCCTAAAATAGCAACAAATTCATGCTTGCGAAAATTAATTGAAACATCTTTTAAAGCTTGAACTACTTGATATGTTGGTGTTCCTTTTTTTCCAATATAATATTCTTTAGAAATGTTTTGTAATGATAACATATTATCCCTCCTACTCTTTTATGGCTTGCGTAATTTTTTTAGATATACGCATAAATTCTTTAATATCTTCTATTCCAACTTTTTCTATAACTCTATTTGCTCTTTTTAATGACTCATTTCGCATTTTTTCAATTTCTTTTCTTCCGTTACTAGTTAAACGAATTGTCGTAAATCTTCCGTCATCCTTTGAGTCACTTTTTTTAATCAAATCTTTTGCTTCCATTTTCTTTAATAAAACTGCAACTCGAGCACTAGATAAACCAGATTCAAGGCAAATATCTTTGGAATAGCATTCTTCATTATGACTAGATAAATAATTTAAAACAAAGCATATACCACAAGCATTTTTATCTAAAATTTTAAAGAAATCTTTCGGATATGTTTCTTTAAATTCTTGAATAATTTTTATCACTTCTTGCTCATTCATCGTATCACTCCTTTAAACTACCTAACTAGGTTAGTTAATTTTATAATTTATGCTAATTATTTGCAATATATTTACATAAATTTCAAAATAAAAGAGGTTTCATTGAACCTCTCTTACTTCTTATCGCTAAAATCATAATCAATATGTTTGTCATTATGAGACTTTTTATCAAACTTACAAATATAAATAATATCGCTAATGGCAGCAAGTATAACTAATGCACCTATTACAATAAGAATTATTTTCATAACTTCATTAGCAATATTAACTGAAATCGGTAAGAACACTAGGAATAATATGCCAACCACTATTTTAATAATATCATCTTGAACCATTGGAAGTTTGTAATAATATATTTTAAGTAATGGAAGAATTATTAAATAAACTGCAATGATGATGTTCATTACTTTGCCTGGAAAAGCAATCATACATACACCTAAGATAATACCAACCACTGAAGCGATAATATTTGCAGTCGGATTGTCATATTTATTAAATAAATTTACGGTATTAATAACAACTGTTATAGCACCAAAGATAATAAGTATCCAATTTAATAATTCAGATAATGGTACAAGACACGCTAGTAAAATGATACCTATACCCACTAATACACCGACAATTGCATTTGTTAATGTCATTTTTTTCATAATAATCACACTCCATTTTTTTAATCTTCATATGCATAAGGAAATCCTGTTAATGTAATTCCTAATACAGCAAAATTATAACACTGACTAGATTTATATGGTGAGTTTGTATTTAAAATTTCTAAATAAGATACACCAACACCATTTAAATATATTGTTAAATCGTGATTTTTCATACCCATATCAAAGTTATCTCTATAATATGTTCGAAGTAATTTACCTTGATCATTGTATGCATTAATAGTAAAAACCGGTTTATCTTTATCAACCTTTTTATTATTATCTTTCATTGTGCCAATATGAATATTTAATTCTAGTTTTAACCAATTATCTTCAAACATATGTGTTTGAAGTCCAAAATATGTAGTAGAATTTTTATTAGTGGACATTTTCATTCCACCGCCAACCGTTTCGCTATAAAAATTAACTGAATTTATTCCAACAACATTTCTTCCATAAATCATATTTAATAAAGGCGATACACTATCTTTATCCATTGTTGATAATTTAGTTCTATTATTCATATCACCAATTGTAAATTTATTATTAATATTATCTGGAATTGGATAAATTGAATCTCCCATATTTTCTGAACTACTATTACTTGTAGAAGGCTTGCTACTAGGAGAAACACTGCTACTCGTTGATGGTTTTGTACTGGTAGATGGCTTTGTGCTAGTTGATTCACTAATGCTAGCAGATGGTTTATTATCACTAATAGATGTATTATCGCTAGTGGAAATTACATCTTCATTACTAGCGGAAGAACTATTTGATAAAGGTAAACTTGATCCAGTTTCACAGCCAACTAAAAGCAAAATAAACATCATTAATCCGATTTGCTTTTTCATAAAATCACCGCCTAAAATTTAAACATCGCTTATATTATAATCCAAATTTTATTATTAACACACTTAATATTTATTTATTCGCTTCAGCCTTTTTTATAGTATCATTATTTACAATACCTACTACATCATCAACTGGTAAAGTAAAGGCAATACCTTGTCCTGGAGTTTCTAAACCTACATTTTGATATAAAGCATGTAATAAATCTGCTTTTAAATCACGAGGAATTAAGATCATAACAATTTCTTTTTCCGGATGAATCGTAATATTAAAAATACTTTCTGATTCTTTATTTGCGGTTCCACGTGCTCTTAAAATAGTTCCACCACGTGCACCAATCTTTTTAGCTACGTCCATAACTACTTCAGAAAAGCCATTATTAACAATACAAAATACTACTTCGTAATCCATTTATTTTTCCTCCTTCACAATTAATGGGCGATTATTTGCTAAAAATTGATAGATAGCAACACCAATCACACTATTTAATGAAACACTATAAGCAATGCCTTTTCCATCACGGATAGTGGCAAATTTTTCTTCTAGAGTTTCTAAAATTTTCTTAATATTTTCATCTTTCACAATAGAGAATATCACTGCTTTTTCAGCATCCGCTAAACCAAGCATATTAAGCATTTCCGAATTAGCGGTTCCTCTTCCATAAGTTACTAGTTGCATATTTACTTCAAAATCTTGTAATAAATCAACATAATAATCAGCTTTCTTTCGATTAACTACAGTAATTAATAATTTTAATTTTTTAGGAGCGATATTTTTTGTTTTATTATTTTCTACTTTATTCTTAAGTTCTTTTTTCATAATATCCCTCCTATTCAAAATCGATGATTTGTTCATCATCAGCATCTAAGATTCGATGCATTGCAATCTTCTCTTTTAATTTATTAGTAATAACTGATTTAAAGCCTAATAATTGAATAGTAATAAGTGGAGTCATAGCAACCATAGCCACAATACCAAACGCATCCGTCAATACTTTAGCGGCACCACTTTCGCCATTTAATGCCATACAAGCTCCAATTGCAAATGGTAAGATAAATGTTGAGGTAAGTGGCCCAGAGGCAACACCACCGGAGTCAAATGCGATGGCGGTATAAATCTTAGGTACAAAGAATGATAAACCTAACGAAATCAAATAACCTGGAATTAAATAATAAAGAATTGAGAAATTATAAATTATTCTAATTACTGATAAACAAATAGAAATACCAACACCAACTGATAAAGCAATAAGCATTGAACGTTTTTTGATTTGCCCATCAGTTACTTCTTCAACTTGTTTATTTAAAACGTGGACAGCAGGTTCGGCTAAAACAACAACTAAACCAATAATAAATCCAAATACCGCTAACAAAGTTGGATACGAAGTAGCGAGTTGTTCACCTATTTTATAACCAACATTTTTAAAACCAATATTAACTGATGTTAAGAAAATAATTAAACCTAAATATGTATAAACAATACCAACACCAATTTGTACTAATTTTTTCTTAGGTAATTTTAAACAAATTCCTTGAATAATAAAGAAGAAAATTACAACCATTCCTAATGCAATTGTTACTTCTTTAGTAACACTCCATAAAGTCTCTCCAATTACTGATAACAAATTACTGCTTAATGAGAAATCTTCTGGAACATAATTAATAGTTTTGGTGTTAAATATTCCTAATACTAATACAGCAAGAATTGGTCCAATTGAACATAATGCTACAACACCAAAGCTATTTTCTGAACTCTTTTTGCCACTTAACACGGAAGCAAATCCAACACCAAGTGCCATAATAAATGGAACAGTAATTGGTCCTGTAGTAACACCACCTGAATCAAACGCTAGTGCTAATAAATCACCATTGCCTCGTGCCATAACAATTGATGCTAAAGCAAATAACACCATATATAAGTACATAAGAATTGAAGATAAATCATTTTTACCTGTCATTCTTATAACAGCAATCACTAAAAACATTGCAACACCAAATCCCACTAAGCCAATTAGTAATGGTGCTGAAACAATACTTTTAACATATGAAGCCAAGACCATTAAATCAGGTTCGGCAATAGTTATTAATAATCCTAATAAAAAACAAATAATTAAAACTACTGGTAAACTCTTACTTTTCGTTAAACCCGATCCAACTTTTTCTCCCATTGGAGTCATAGCCATGTCGGCTCCTAAATTGAATAACCCTATTCCAATAATTAATAATAATGCTGATACTAGAAATACAATCATTTCATAAGTGGTAAGATTAACTAAAGGGGTAAAGTTTAGTATCACTACTATTAATGTAATTGGTAATACGGAAATTAATGCTTCCTTAATTTTTCCTAATAATTGTATCAATATTTTGTCCTCCTTTTTTGCTTATTTTATCAAAAATAATTTCTATAACAATGCTTTAATTTTAAAATTAAACAGTGAAATTTAGATTGTTTATTTTTTCTATTTTACTTCGTCTTTTTTATAATTTTTATTGGCGTATCTTTTAAGTTTTTATATAAATCATCCATAAACAAGAAATCATAATAATAGATCATCGCATCATCCATAAATTCTTTTGATTTAATATCAGCTTTACTAACTTTCTTTTTTGCATAATCTTCGCCATATTTATCCATTAAATACATCTTTTTAATTAATTTATCTAAGCCTTCATAGTAAGTTGTTAAACAAGCATGTTTTTTAAAATTACCATGAGATTGATGATTCTTTCTTCCACTTCCGTCTTTAGGTGCGAATTCTTCAAAATTCATTACCTTATAGCCTGATAATAGATAATGAGCGTTCCAACGACTATGTTCAATAAAAGCAAGCATATTAGCCACACTAAGTTTGAAATAATCTTCATATTTTAGACTTTCATTATTAGTATGATTATATGTTTTAAAATATTCTTCTTCTGTTACTTCTACATAACCTTTTTTAATATTATCTTTTTTAGCAATATCAAATCCAATTAAATTTAAAGCAAATGGAAGATTTAATGTTCGATAAATACTTGCATATTGTTTAATTGGAAGTTGTGCTTCCCAACCATATAATTTATCTTTTGGCAAAGGAGATAATGAGTTATATTTGCCATTGGTAATTTGTGCAATTTTAACAATGTTTTCATTTACAATTGCCGAATGCTTAAATTCCATACCTTCTTTTCCAAAATATACAAGACGAGAATCTTCTTGTTGATTTTTATATAATGTATCGCCTTTAATTCTTACAAATACTTTATAATTTGGTAAATCACCTAGGAAATTGATTAAGTTATTAGCATAACCTAAATTTTGTAAATCACTTGCTAAAGAAACAACAATATATGTATAAGAATTGTCATTAATCTTTTCTAATAACTCTTTTTTAATTTTAGGAGAATATACATCTATTTTTTGATGTTCTAAATTACAAATCTTTTCTGGTTTTGGTAAATCGCTATTTTTATAATTGCTATTTATTTCAAAATCAATAATCGAAAAAGCATCATTATTAAGACAGCGATCTTGGTTATCATAAACCATATAATTTATTGGGGAAGCAACAAAATGTCCATTTTTTTCTTTAGCAAATTGGAATTCCATTGCCATTAATTTAAATAAAGCTAAGTTAACTTTACCAAATCCAATAAACATTACATTAATTTGTTTATCATCTTTTAAAGCAAAATTTTTCGTATAAAAATCACGCGCAATATATCGACTCATTGGATAATCTTTTATAAATTCACGAGCAATAAGTTCATAACGATTAAAGCAAGTAACAAACGATTTAACCATATGTTCATCATTTTTATTAAATTGATCAGTTAGAGCTCTTATTTCATCACAATCAGCTTCAATATGTAAGTAAATAGCGTTATTCAAATCTTTGTTAAGATTTTTTGCTTCAATAATTTCTTTATAGATTTCTACTACTTCGGAATATGAATACTCAGAATCTTTAAATAATATTAAGTGACGTTCACCTTGCGCTATTTTATTAATAAATTTAGGAGATGTGACTTTACCGCGTTTAATAAGAATATTTTTATTAACTAAATCTGAATAAGTTTTATAATCAATTTTACGGTCCATAATAAATGCATTTTTATTATTTTCTAAATATTTAAGTGCTGACTTACTATAGCCAATAACAATATCACCATTTTGTTTAAGAATTTTATTAATTTTATGATTATTTTGTGATTTATTAGTTGCAACAACTAAAACAGTTAAAATGGTTGTTAATGAACATAATAATAAGACTAAAATAAAATCAAATTTCCAAATAAGTGAACTTTCAAATAAAGGACGCGCTAAAGAAGAATTAGCTTTAAACGCAAAAGCTTCTAATGTATCTTTTATTAATGAAAAATAGAAAAATACATCTAGTTTATTCCCGCTCGTACTTTTTCCATAAATACTTGCTGTTACATACATAAAATATAAAATCAAAAATGCTGGGAGAAGCATTGTGATATTCTTTTTTGAAACAATTTTTCTCTTTTTTATCGCATTAAAAATAGTAATAAATAATACGCTTAATACACCTACCAAAAAAACAATAGATAAGATTTTATAGACCATAATCATCTCTCCTTTTTAACCGCAAGCACAAAAAAAATAAACTTATGTTAATGCGTTTCATAACATAAGTTTATCATATAAATATTTAATGTGTAAACTATATAATAGTTTAATAACATATTAAGCGCTTAAAGTAGCAACAACTTCAAACAAGCAATTAATACTAGCGTGCTTTTTTTCTTTTCAATCTTTTTTCATAATATAGTTTTCTAGTACATACACACGAAAATGAAACATTAAATACACTCGCTATAACATCAATATCACAGTTTGCGGCAATAAACTTTGTCGGTATTAATAATTGAGCTGCAAATTCATTCGCTTGCCATTCCGGATTAACATAACTGGGACAAGTATCAATATTTTCAAATTTAAAATGTAGTACTTGACATTGGATATAATGGAATAATTCATGTGCTAGTGTAAAATTAGCTCTATATTCATGATTTTCTAATTCCACTAAAACTGATTCTTTTATATAAATAAAGTTGTCAATTGGATTATATTTTGCCTGAACATCACTTTCTAACAAAGGATCATCATCTTCTAAATATTGAATAGTAAGTAATCCATTATAATGAAATTTTTCAACAACTTTTAAAATAGGAAAAGCCGAATTACAGTTAATTCCAAATTCTTTTCTTAAGTTATTAGCTATTGCTTCGATTTTATTAATATTTAATGGATTAGTTTTTTTCATCTAATAATGCTTCTCTTAACTTTCTTAATAATTCTTCATCAGCAGATTTAATTTTTCTTGCAAACATTAGTGAGATATCTTTTTGTGCTTCACTCATAGAAGCAAGTTCTATTGGAACTCTTTTATTTGTTTCATATATACTATCTTCTAATTCGATTTTTTGTTTCTCGGATAAATTATATATTTTTTTAATTTTTTCAGCGTATTCTATTGGTATAGGTTTTCTACCAACTTCCATTGCCGACAAAAATGCTGCTGATACACCTAATTTAATAGCCATTTGCCTTAATGAATCATTTTCATTTTCTCTTATATTTCTAATGCATTTTCCAAATTCACTTATCATTTCATTTTCTCATTTCTCTTTACTATTTTAAATCCAACATGTTCATTATTAATTATTTTATTTTATAATCGTTTTCTTCAATTTCGTATAGTTCATCAACTGTTAATAATTCTATCGGGGTCCATTCAATACTTTCACAATCAAACATAAAATCAACACTATCTAAAAAATTAAGGTCTATTGAAAAGAGATACTTGTTCTCAATTTGCTTAAAGCATAAAATTTCTTTTAAAAACAAATCCATATTTTCAGTATAATCACTTTCAAACAAACTATATTTATGACATATGATATCATAAATATAAAATTTTTCTGCAAAATCAGACTCTATTCCTAGTTCTTCTGCCACACCACAATTAATTGCCACTCTAAAAATTAACATATCATTTTTTATAGCAAAATCAATAAAGTCAGACTCATGCAATTCATATAATAAATTGTTGTTTTCTTTTTTCATTTTAAATACCTCTTAAGCGCATTCTTTGGACAATCTTCATCAAGTGGTGCTAAATGATGTTGATCATCATTTTTTGTACAAGGTTTACCATATCTATCTAAATATTCTGTAATAGATTTATGATATACCTTTGTTGGAAATGGATTTGTCCAATGATAATGAGCAATTTGATTTTCACTTTCAGGATCAAATCTTACAATCTGCTTAGATGATTTTCTCATATAATGTTTAATTCTACTTGTATTTTTACTAGAAGTAACATCAATCCATCCTTTATGTTTCAAAATATTAGAGTCTTTAGGTAAATAAGAGCCATTATATACTCTCTTTGCTTTACACCAATTATTATATTGAAGTTGCCTATATTCCTGCAGAGTTTTAGGATCATCAACATGAACATAATGGGATGGCTTTTCAGTAAAATGATATACAATCATCTTAGCTATTCTTTTAGTAAGCTTCATAGTATCACACTCTCCTTTCTTGAATATTCAAAAAGAAAATGATAAGATACTATGTGGCGATAGATATCTATCACTTGAGATTTGTTGGTTGCCGCCAACAAATCTTTTTCTTTTTTCTAGATTCATAGTAACAAAAAAGCAAGTATTTGTCAACCAAAGAGGTTAACAAGTTTTCAAGCAAAATAAGGAAGTACCTTTGGCTTTTATTAATTAAAATCAACTACTATTTTTACATTTGTCAACTTATTTTATATGCTCAAAATTTAAAATAATATTATCAATAACGTGTTTTACTCCGCCTTCATCATTAGATAGCGTAATGTAATTAGCGTGTTTTTTTATTTCTAAAGAAGCATTATCCATAGCTACACCTAAACCAGCATAATCAATCATGCTTAGATCATTAAAACTATCCCCAATAGCGACAATTTCACTTTGAGGAATGTGATAAAATTCTCCAATGAATTTTAAAGCATTTCCTTTCGTTGCTTCAATATCGACAAATTCTAAAAGATACGGTGCAGATATAAAACTATTAACTACTTTTAATTTATCTTCACAAATTACTTTTAATTTTTCAATATTGCTAGGTTTATCTAACCATACGATTTTTGTAATATTTTTTTCTTTTAGTATAGAAAAATCACAAACAAAAATTGGTTCAATTTTATAAATTGATTTATAAAAATCAATAAACTCATTTGCGGCGTTAGTGTATAAAACATTATTAGCCCAAATACACATTGTAGCTTTTAATTTGCTCCCTAGTTCATAAACTAACTTTGCACTTTCATAAGGCATACTTTTTTCATAAAGTACAACTTGTGTTTTAGCATCAATTACTAATGCCCCATTATAAGAAATTATTGGAGCGTTAAAATTAACGTCTTTATATTCTAAAATAGCGCGTGGTGCACGTCCCGTAGCAATAACAAATAAAACATCATTATCAACTAATCTATTGATTGACTCAATTGTTCCTTCATCAATAGTTTTATTGCTATTTAATAATGTTCCATCCATATCGACCGCTAATAAGGAATACTTCATAACTTAAATCACCGGTATTAGTGTAACATATTTTAGTTACTAATTCTAAAGTTTTTAAAAGATGCATCACTTTTATGCAATGCATCTTCGTAAAACTACTTATAACTTATTTCGTATAAATATAAACCTTGTTTGCCACCATAAGATAAGACACCTAGATATAACTTGCCATTTAATTCCACTAAGTTTTGGATATTATATTGTCCTTTAGCTTTGTTTAAATCATCGTTAGTGTCGACTTCAATGGTAATTGTTTTGATTTTATTACCTGACCAATCAAATATTTGAATTTCGCTAGCTAGCCAAGCATTATGGTTGAATAATGCATAGATATATTCATTATCTGCATATAAAGTTTGGAAAGATGCACCACTATCTGAAGCTAAAGCAAAATCTTTAAAGAAATCTTTTGTGTGTTCTGCTTTTAATGAAATAGTGTTAGTAACATTTTTATCTTCATCAGTTATATACATTTGTCCACCAATACTGAAAACATAATTTTTAGTAGCTTCATTATATCCTACTGAAGTCACTTTAGAATAATTTGAATTTTCATCTCCAAATCTAATTGCATTTATATCATTTCTTAACATTAATGTATTAGAATCAAATGCTTTCATCGTATCATTTCCATTGTTGATTAGATAAATCAAGCCGTTTTGATATAACAAGTTACAATCTTCTCCCCAACTTTGTTTCTCAAATAATTGAACAACATCCGAAGAAGCAATTACTTCTTTTTTGTCTAAATCATATTTAATAATTGTGACATATTGTCTTCCATTACTTGTTAAAGCGTAATAGAGATATTTTCCATCACTACATCCACCTTCAACAGAGAATAAATAAACTTTGTTGCCATTGTATTCTTTAGTTAAAGAAATGTTGCTACTTAAGATTTGATTAGTAAATTCTAGATCTTTTCCAACTTTCATAGTATTTTGGACATATCCGCCTAATAAACTTGTATCAAATGTTGAGAATTCACTTAAAGACATTGTTAATTTACTAGCAAACATACCACGATTACTTCCACTATAAGCACGTCCAACTAAATAAGTATCTCCATTAGCAAATACCATATTTTGAATTGTTCTATTATCAGATTCTGCTAAACCATTCGAACAATCAATAATTAAATCATCTTTAGTTTTTACTCCATTCCAATCATAAATTTCAATTATTGCAGTAGTAACTGCTTCACTTTCATCACGATAAACTGCATATATATAGTCTTCGTCGCTAGATACAGAACGGAATGTATAACCATCTTTATTAAAGCTAAGTGTTACGCCTTTATCAATAATTGTATTTTTGTCTTTATCATAGAATTTTACATTGCGTGACTTATCAACAACAACATATTCTTCAATAAATTCATTATAAGATGCATCAATACTATTACTACCTAAAGTAACTCCTTTTTCTAATAATTCTAAAGTACTAGAATCATAATAAGAAACTTTATTATCTAAAGTAAATATTCCGATTTTTCCATTTTCAAAAAATAATTTATTATAGTTATTTCTATCAGTTAGCCATGATCCTTGAACATAACCAATGTCAACTGTATCACTGCTTTTAACAACTTCATTAGTGGCAAAGTTAAATTTTACAATTTTTGTACCAGAACCGCCAAATCCACTAGTTGCAAAATAGCCATATGTTCCATCACTACAACCACCTTGTATATCACGTCCCGATAATGCCACAACTTTATTATCAGCTTCGTAATATTTGTTTGCACTTACTATTTTAGTTAAGTTGTTTGCGGTAGTAACTTGGTCATATTCACCTAAACTAATTGATTTATCATTTAACATAACAACATCTAAATAATCAATATTTATAGACGCCATAGAGTCATCATAATTACGAAGTCCACTATCTTTAATACTCAAGGTAATTGTGTTATTTCCGCCTTTAATAAATACATCATTAAGAACTACATCATAATAAACTTGGGATGGCTTATTTTTATCAACTGAATTACCAACACGTTCAATATGTGTATCTTTAGATATCATTTTTGAAGCGCCATTAACATTAACATTTAATAATTTATTAAGCTGTAATTCTTCTGTATGATAATTACTTCCATCAAGTAATAAATAATTAGAAGCTACTCTTAATTTAAGATTAGCACGAACATAACTCTTAGATTGAAAATTGAATTTTAATGTTGATCCAGCACTTAAATTACCAACATAATTAATAACTTTACCTGGAACATATTCATTATTAACAAAATTATATGTAGTTGCGGATAAGACATTACCACCACTAATAATAGCATTTTCGCCTTTATTACGTTTAACAACTTCTGCTTCCACTTCACAGAATACTTGTTTATTATCTTTAGCGCAAATTGATAAATTAGCTTTTTTACCAAAATCTACAATAACTTCTTTATCTGCTATTTCATATTCATCTCTATTTAATTTGACGTAGTTACCAGAATCAAATTCACCCATAACAACTAGATTATCTAAATTACTATTAGCTCTTGGCTCATCAGCAAAAGCAATGGCTTTACCTGATAAAATAGAAAGACTAATGAGCTTTCCGTTACTAAATTCGCCTTTTTTAAAGACAGAAATATCAACTTTTCCATTTAGAGTAATATCATTAAATTTATAAGAAACACTCCAAGATTTATCGCTAGTTTTTAAAGGTGTAGTGGTATCCACTACTAACTTAGAAGCATCAATATTTAATGTTGAGCCATCATTATATAAAATATCAACTACCATTCCTGTTGGATCAAATGTTTTGCCTTCTTCGTAACTAATAATATTTGGATTTTTAGTTACTGTTAAGCCGGTTGGAATAACCTCTTTTAAAGATAAATTAATTGTTGTTTCTTTTGTTAAATATGTAAATTTAATTTCTCCACCATTATTAACGAAGTCTTCATTTACTTCCATATTGAATTGTTTGCTAGTTAAATTTGAAGAATAATCTTCTCCGTTTTTAACCGTAAAGTTAGCTTGCACTTCAAAATCATCTTTATTTGGTGATGCTTTGCCGTTTTTAAAGTAATTAACACCATCTTTTAATCTAACGCTAATAGAATCTAGTTCTGGGTTACCAACACGATTTCTTTCTGCTTCGTCTAGTGCAGAACGATATTTATCATAACTAACTTTGGAACTAATTACTTGTCCCATCGCTAAACCAGCACAAATTGCCACAACGGAAGAAATAACAACTTTTTCAATAATTTTTTTCTTATTCATTTGTGTTATCCTCCTTATTATCTTCAAACCAACTCTTTTTACGAATTGTTTCATAAGCCCAAATAGCTATGCCACATCCAACCATAATATCAAGGGCAATAACCATTGGTTTCCACCAGTTCCAAGAATCAATGATAACTGCACTATCAATAGTCTTACCTTCATCTGGATGATCTTTAATATAATCATTCCAGTTTTTATTAATTACTTGGGTATGTGCATAGGCAAAGCATGCATGTTTAACTGCTTTTTTAAGTTGTTTTTGAATTCTAGGTGTTGCACTTTCACTATAATTGAAACTATAGTCTGCACCCATATAATTGAGTTTTGAACCCATGCCTAAGTCATTACCAGCACGTAAGCCATGGTCAATATTCATAAACTTATTATCATAAGAATAGTCAGTCACAATTACACCTTTAAATCCCCACTCTTGACGTGCAACTCCTTCAACAAGCGCTTCACTACCACCAGTATAACAAGTGCCAATTCTTCCATAAGAAGTCATAAGTCCCATACAATCGGCGACTTCAATTGCCTTTTGAAAAGATTTTAAATAAGTTTCTCTTAATGCTTGTTCGGTGCACCAGTTATATAAATAATTACGGTGATTTTCGGTTGGGTTTAATGCAAAATGTTTTAAATAAGGGAAAGTACCTGTTCTTTGTAAACCAGTAATCGCATTTACTACCATTGTTGAAGATAAGAATGGATCTTCACTATAATATTCAAAGTTACGTCCACCAATTGGAGTACGATGAATATTTGTTCCTGGCGCCCAAGCACTAGCAACATTTAAGCTAACACAATCTGTACCATAAGAAACACCCCATTCAAGTGCAAGTTTCTTATTATATGTTTGGGCTAGCAATGTATTAGATGTATAACCATTACCAACTTTTCCATCAACACCAGGGTTATAGCCTTTAATTTGAAGTGGTCCGTCGTATGCTGATAAACTTGGTAAACCAATTTCATTAATTTTTGTAATTGAATATCCATTACCAACTAAATTAACTGCCGAACTAATCTTTAATTGATTTAATAAGTCATCCCATCTTGGATCATCATAATTTG
>CALBGF010000251.1 GCA_937893635.1 uncultured Mollicutes bacterium
ATGGATTTTGAATATTTTCATAAGATTTAATCTTACCATTTTTTACTCTAATAACTACATCCGCAATACGAGCGATATTTTGGTTATGAGTAACAACTACAACAGTTTTACCTGAATTTTTAGCGCTATCGAGTAATAATTTTAAGATCATAACACCTGTTTTAGAATCCAAAGCGCCAGTTGGCTCATCACATAAAATTATTTGTGGATTCTTAGCTAAAGCACGAGCAATAGAAACACGTTGTTGTTCTCCGCCAGATAATTCAGAAGGAAAATTATTTAAATGATCACCTAATCCAACATCGTTAAGTACCTTTTTAGCATCAATGACATTAGGTGCAATTTCATTAATTAAAGAAACATTTTCAAGAACAGTCAAAGTTGGTATTAAATTATAAAATTGAAAAATAAAACCAACTTTAGAAGCACGATAATTAGCTAATTCATCATTATTTAAAGTAGCAATATCTTTACCATCAACAATAATTTTACCACTTGTTGGAACATCTAATCCACCAAGCAAATTTAATAAAGTTGATTTTCCTGCACCACTTGGTCCTAAAATAACAATAAACTTGCCTTGTTCTAATGTTAAATCAACATCATCTAATGCTTTTAATTCATGGTCTCCATCACCATAAATCTTACTTACATGTTCAAATTTTACTATTTCCATAAATACACCTTCTACAAGTTAGTTATAACTAACTACAACACAATTATAATGAATGTGCACTTGCTTGTCAATAAAAAAACATTTGCTTTTGCACAAATGCTTTCTTATATTAAACATCCATTTTTTTAAATTCTTCATAATAGTCATAAATTACTTTATCATTAAAAGGAAATAAACGTTTTTCCATTAAATAATAAATCTTTTTAACTTCGGAATTTAACACCTTATCAAGTCGATCATCATAATTATATTTTTCTTTATGACGAGCGTACTCTTTTTCATCTAAAACCTTAATATTTCCATCTGGGTATAGTTTTAAATCTAAGTCATAATCAATGTATTTTATTTTGCCATCATCAACAATACTTGGAGAAGCAATGTTACAGTAATAACATATTCCTTCTTCTTTCATCATCCCGATAGCGTTAAACCAGTCTTTTTTAGATAATATTGTTATTGCTGGTTCATGCGTATACCAGCGGCGGCCATCATCTTCAATTACTCGCGTACGTTTACTAGCAACAATAAGATAATCATCGTTATCTTCTAAAACATAATTTCTTTCCCAACATCGATGTATGTGACCATTGTGTTTAAAACTATGTATTTGAACCCATTTGCCTTTCAAACACATATCCATAATCATCACCTTCTAACTAACTTTTAGTTCTCTCTTATTATGACACAATTATATAAAATAAAAAAGAAATAAGATTAATAATTGTGTTAAGAAAAAAATCCACCAGTAACATCAAAGTTACTTAATGGATTCATTTATTAAATATTTTTGATAATTTCATCAACAACTAATTTTATATCTTTAGCCACTCTTTCAAATCCTACAAAATCAGTTGGTTCATTCAAAGGAATAGCCACTAATTTATCAGCGTAAGATAAGGCAATAGTAATAAGATTATCATTTATAGAAATTGTTAAATCATATAAATAATCATCTACTTGAACATTAGCTAAAGTTTCTAAAATCTCTTTGCTTAAAATTTTAGTGTAATTTTTATTTGATGCATAAACTAGTAATTTATCATCATCAATTACTTTTTCTAATTTTTCAACATCAGTAGGTCCATAACAATTTGGAACAACAGTTTTACGATATAAAACAATTCTTTGACCATAATTTTTTAAACTATGATATTGAATAAATTTTCCACAAAATGCTACGATTGTTTTTTTAGCATCTTTAGGATCAGGCACACTAAACATTAAATCCGCCATTTGAATAGTTTTATCATATACATCAAATTGTAAAGTGTTCTTTGATTTACATGACTCAACATTAAGCATAAATTTAGCATTTTTAATATCATCAATAGCAAAAGTATCATCCGCTAAAGAAGTTAAATTTTTAACATCAACTTCACTTAATTCAATATCCGATAAAACTTGATAGCAATCTCGAATATATTGTTGTGTTTTTTTATTTAACTTGCTTTTGATAATTCTTAAATAGACAAACATCAAAATAATAATTACTATAGCAATTATGACAGCTATTGTAGACTTATCTCTTAAAAGCACAAAATCAAGAATAAATCCAATAATTGAAATAAAGAAACAAATATAGTTAATTATTTTTAATTTCTTGAAATAATTTAAAAATGCCACTCGCATTGTTTCAATTTTTTGTTTATTTTCTTCCATGTTTTCCACCTCTATGATAATAATATTACCATAAATAAGGAAATTAAGCATTAATTACTTTTTTTAGATTTTAATAGATAAACAAGTGTTAATGTTAAATTTAAAACTGCTAAAATTCCTAATAACCAAATTACAAGATTCATAGGATAAAAAGCACTAAAAGATAAACCTGTAACATTGTTAACATTTTCTAATAATGTTGATTTCATTAAAAATGAGAAAATAAAACTAATAGTTAACATAAATGATGATAATATTGTTTTGATTTTAAAATAATTATTTGGAATAAACATAATTCCAATAATAAACACTAAAGCAAACATAATAAGACGAGCATACATATTTGGTTCTAATACAAAACTAACATAATTTTCGCCATTTAAGTATTCTTTTGTTGCTCCAGAAACAATATCAAATCCGGTAATATGTGAAGATAAAACTTTATTCCACTCTGCATCATATTTATAAATAAATTTACCTGAGAATAAAATAATGACCATTAATGAGGCTACCGCGATAGAAATTGATAAAACTGTTTCTTTTTTCAAAGACTTAAATTCTTCTTTTGCTTCAAAGACAAATGGTGCTTTAAACACTAAAATAATTAATATAATTGCACATAATACTCCAGAAGGAATTAAATAAGAAGCATTGTATCCAATTGAATACCAGAAAGGCGCTACTCCTTCTGGGGCATTTTCAGCAAAGAATATAACTCCTGATGCTGTTGCGCATGCTAAACGTAACAAAGTTCCAAATAATACTGAGCAACCAACAAGAATAGATTTTGTCTTTTTAGATTCTGTTTTTGCAAGTGATTTTGCAAATAGCCCAGCAAATCCAACTACAGTGTAAGCACCCCAATAATCAAGGAATACTTGTGCCCAGTGTACAAAATAAGCACCATAGAATGTTTGAATAACACCTATCGCTAATCCTGTGCATAGTCCACCTTTTAATCCCCAACGATAAGACATAATAAATATTGCAATCATTGCAATACCAATTGATCCGCCGTTTGGGAAGAGTGGATCAGAATAAAGACCGGCAAAGTAGTCAAGCACAATTCCTAATGCAGTAAATATGGCTACTTCACACATAAATTTAAGGTTTTTTGACATAGTTATACTTCCTTTCCAATAAAAAACCTCTCCAGGTAAAATGAAGAGGTAAGAAAATATAAAAAATTCTACTTCCGCTAGCATTACCTAGATCAAGTTCGGTCGAAGTTAATTAACTTCCTCTCAGCCTAGTTCACTAAGCTCCCGTAACTAAATACTAGCATACTATTGAGCGATATACAATAATTTCAGTTACTATTTAAAATCATAACCAAATAACAACCAACATAAATTCCCAATCGTTTTCATAATTCTTTTAATGTCCCAATATTTAAGATTACAACATAGTTCAATCATATCTAATAAACTCTTTTTAATATTAACAATAATGTCATAGATTAATATATTTTTACATATATTTTCATTGAAAAATAAAAAAGGAGATTTAGTATGGATAGAATGACACCACCACCCAATTATTACGGAGCCCCTTTCCCAGGATTTAATCAAGGGCCACAAGGTCCAGGTCCACAAGGAGTTCAACCACCAATGCCAAATAACGGAAATATGCCTAATAATATGCCAAACCAAAATAACACCCAAACGCCACCTGCTTATAATGGTCAAGCAAATAATTCAAATGATCAACAAGAATCTAACAACCAATTATGTGTTTGCTATACCTATGCAGATATAGCTCACGCTAATAGAGGCAAAGTAGTTAAAGTTTATTGCTCATTCCCTGATTCTAGTAAATGGCATGATGTTGTTATCGAAGGTATTATTTATTATGCTGCTGACGACCATATTGTTATAGAAAGCATTGAAGAGCCAAAGAAATATACTATGATTCTTGGTGTTTATGTAAACTATATGGAAACATACGAAAAGCCTATTGTTCCAACAAAAAAGAACATCTAACTAGAAGCATATATAGGTAATTTTAGATTT
>CALBGF010000252.1 GCA_937893635.1 uncultured Mollicutes bacterium
TATTTTTTTCTAAAGCTAATTCCCAATCATAATCTTCTTGAGTATTTACTATACTTCTATCAATTTTATATAAAGGATAATTTTTTTTAATATAATCATACATTAAATCTGTCGATACTAATACATGATTATCACTATCTTCTAATAACGATAAAATATTATTGCAATACTCATCTTCTAAGTGATATGATAATATGGAAGAATTGGTACAAGTTAATTGTAATGCAATTTTATGTTCTTTAAAAAAATTTTTTATTTCTATAATCTCAGAAGGAAAAATTTTATTATCAATAAAAACAGAACCACCATTCCATATCATATTAGGAAAAGAACCAAAAATTGCTTTAATATTTACATTATCATAAAAATATTCTGGATATTTTATTTTCCATTCTATTATATATTTATATAATAAAAATCCTTTATAAAAATCTGGACAATAATAATTAATCATTTTATACTTTACTAACACTAATAATCTTATTGTTTTTAATCATCTGATTACCTGCGGCATTACGTCCCATTACTGGAATATCTTCACCACTAATACAAAGATTATTTTTATCTCCCATTAATAATACTTTATCTTTTTCATTCATCATTGCAGCACAAGCAATTGGAGTTTTACTAATTGATAAACCTTTGCCACCACGTTTCTGAAGAGTTAATTCTGATAATGAAATTCTTTTGCCCAAACCCGCTTCTGTGAAGACAGCGACGTCGTCATTAGAATCTCGAATCGGCAAAACGGCAACTACCTCATCTTTTTCTTTTAATGAAATACTCTTTACGCCGGCTGCGGCACGGCCTGATACTGAAATTTCTTCGCCAGAAAATCTAATACTCATTCCTTGTTTCGTAATAACTATTACTTCTTCACTGCTCATAAGTGAAACGGCTACTAACTTATCGCCTTCGTTAATCTTTAAGGCTTGAATACCGCTTTTCTTTTTAGTCTTAATATATTCATCTAAAGAAGTCCTTTTGATTAAACCGTTCTTTGTAGCGAATAATACATATTTAGCATCAGTTTCTCTATAAATAGAATAAATAGTTGCCGGTATTTCATCAGACTCCATTGGCACCAATGCTTTAATATTCGTTCCTTGAGAAGCATTTGTTCCTACTGGAATATCATCCACAAGTAAACGATACATTTTTCCTTTATCAGAGAAAATCATAAGACTATCAATCGTATTTGTACGAATAATCATATGAGTAATATCATCTTGTGTTTTTACTCCTTTGGTATTACGATTTTGTTTGCGGAAACTGGTTGTTGGAATACGCTTAATTAAACCACTTTCTGTCATTACTACAACACATTTTTCAGGTTCTACGTATTCAATTTCTTTTTCTTCTTTAGTAATTTCGATTTGCGCAACTTGCGTTTTTCTTTCAGTACCAAATTTATCAGATAATTTTTGAAGTCTATCTAAGAAAATTGCTTTTTGTTCTTCAACATTTTGAATAATATTTTCATATTTAGCAATATTTTCAATTAAATCTTTTAATTCTTTATTAAGCTCAATCGCTTCAAGTTTAGCCAGTGTTCCTAATCTCATTGAAACAATAGCTTTGCTTTGATTATGAGTAAACTGATATTTTTCTTCTAATTTCTTTTGAGCGTCAGAGCTACTCTCTGAAGATTTAATTAAAGCAATAATATTATCAATATCTTCTAATGCTTTAACTAATCCTTCAACAATTTCTTTACGTTCTTTTGCCTTAGCTACCTCAAATTCATTTTCTCTTTTGATACAAGTTAAATTATGCTCAATATATAAATCTAAATACTGTTGAAGATTTAAAAGCTTAGGAGTTTTGCCCACAAGCGCATATTGATTAGGACTAAAGCTTTTCTGTAAATCAGTTGTTGCGAATAACTTATTTAAAACAGTTAAAGGCGCATTTGAG
>CALBGF010000253.1 GCA_937893635.1 uncultured Mollicutes bacterium
CCTTGGGAAATAAGTGTAAAAGATAATCGCATGTTTTTGGTATAATTACCAAATAATGGCGATAATTTATAAGTAGAAAACATTAAACACTTTTTTATATCATTCATCAAAGCACGATATTGATTAATAATAGCTTCAAACAGCCAAGAACTATTAATAATAAGTTTATTTATTTCTACATCATTCATTGTAATGACTCCTTATTATATCCGCTAGAAGGAGATTAGGAGTTAAAGAGGCATCTTCTTTTAATTGATTTTTCATATCAACTAAAGAGATGTATTTTATATTATCAAAATCCTTAATGCTATCATTAATGGAATCATTAACTTCTTTAACGATATTATTAAATAGTTTTTCTTCTGGCTTTTCAAAATTAAAAATATTATATGCGGATAATACAAATATATCTGCCTTATTATTAATTGAGCGCACTTCTTCAATAATGTGATACATATGATAAGAAAACACTTCTAATTGTTTATTTAAAAGGTTATCGTCATAATTTAAAATATTTTCATCTTCTTTAATCTCCATTGAAGGAATTACATCATATAGTCCCACATTAATTAATATTAATTTAGCTTTACTTGCTTCTACATAGAATGGATGTTTTTTCCCGTTTTCATAATAAGATGCATTAGAATCCACTATTTTAAATAGTTCACCTGATTGCATATTTTCGCTTACAAAATAATTATTACCATCCATATTTAAAAGTGCTTTTAAATTAGTTATTGTTTCATCATTAAAATTGCCTAATGCCAAAAACTTCTTTTGCTCATTACAAGATACTAAAATTGGTAATAATAAAATAAATAAACCAAAATATGCTTTTTTCATTATTGTTCCTCCAAGTCCATTGAAACTATTTCCACATTTGCGTGAATTTTTTTGAGTTTCACAATCATATTTTCATAGCCACGATTAATGTAATCTAAGCCTCGTACAATAGTTTCTCCTTTGGCCATAAGCCCCGCTAAAACAAGTGATGCCGCACCACGAAGATCTTTTCCACTTACAATCGTTCCATTAAGTGTATCCACCCCATGAATAATAATATTCATGTTATTGATATTTATATTCGCACCCATTTTATTTAATTCTTTCACATGTGCAAAACGATTATGATAAATACTTTCTATAATTACTGATGTGCCATTTGATACACTTAAAAAAGTAGTTAAAGGTTGTTGTAAATCAGTTGGAAAACCTGGGAATGGTGAAGTTAAAATAACTACTCCTTGTTTAATTGGTGAAGCACTGATAATCATGATGTTGTTCTTAATTTGATAATTAATATTAAGCACATTAAAAAGTTCTAATAAGCTTTGGATATGTTCAGGTATTACAGGTTTGATTTTTAAATTATTTCCTAAAGAGGCACCAATAAGAGCGTAAGTGCCTACTTCGATACGATCAGGAATATTAGAAAATTCCACTCCATGCATTTCTTGTCCACCATAAATTATTAAAGTATTAGTGCCTTTCCCTTTTATTTTAGCACCCATTTCACATAAGAAATTAATTAGTTCAGTAATTTCTGGCTCCATAGCCACATTTTCAATGATTGTTTTACCTTTTATTTGTGTAGCTAATATAATAGCGTTTACCGTTGCGCCCACTGAACTTTTTTCAAATATAATATGTCCCTGTTTTAAATTGGTACCATCAAATATATAAGTACCATCTTCTTCGATTATATTAGCCCCTAATTGCTTAAAAGCATATAAATGTAAATCTATTGGTCGATCTCCTAATCTACATCCACCAATCGTATTCGCTTTAACATATTTAAACAGTCCCAAAAACACCGAATAGAAATAATAAGATGCTCTTAATTTGCCCATTTCTGGCATGGTTAAATCTTTATAAACTAAATTACTTGAATCGATTATAAGTGTATTATCGGTATAAGTAATACAAACACCGCATTGTTCTAAAATATCCACTAAACGATACACATCGCTTATTGGCGGTATATTGTGAATTATCACTAATCCTTTAGATAATAATGCGGCAGGAATTAAAGAAACACAATTATTTTTACTTCCTGAAATATTTACTACACCAGATAACTTCTTTCCACCTTTAATTTTTATAACTTCTTCCATAGTACCCCTCTTAGTTAAATGTATGAAAGAAGTCAAAAAAAAAGACATATTGCTATGCCTTAATTTTCTTTAATTGTTTTTGCTTAATACCAAACATCGATACAAACTCATTTGGCATTGGTGTTTCAAAGCGCATTACTTTTTTTGTTATTGGATGAATAAACTCTAATGCATAAGCATGAAGTCCTAAACGATTAAGTGGATTCTTTGTTGAACCATAACGCTCATCACCAATAATGTTATGTCCAATATCTTTCATATGAACACGAATTTGATTTTTTCTACCTGTATCGATATTAACATCTAATAAAGAATATCCATCAATTTCTTTAATTACTTGATAATGAGTAATAGATTCTTTGCCATCTCCTGGTTTTCTCGAAGAATACATTAAGTTTGTGGATGCTTCTCTTAACCAAGATTTAATAGTTTTCTTTTTTTCTTCCACATTGCCTTCCACAATAGCGTAATAGCCACGGAATTTAACAATATCATTCCAATGATCTTGTAAAGCATCTCTAATTCGTTCATTTTTTGCAACAATCAATACACCAGATGTATCTTTATCAATACGATGTACAACATAAATTCGATTATGTGGATCTTTAGTGCGAACATAATCCATTAATAAACGATAAGCGGTAATTTCTTTTTCGCGGTCACTAGCAATAGATAATAATCCCGATGGTTTATTAATAGCAATTAATTCATCATTTTCAAAAATAATATCTAGTTTTTGTAAGTCATTTTTACTATTTTTAGTAATTTTTCTTACTGGTGCTGGCGCAATCATCACAACATCATCTTTAGCTAACATAAAATCAAATTGAGTAATTGGCGCACCATCCACTAAAACTTGGCGATGACTTAATAATGATTTAATATTATTTCTTGATTGATTAGTAATACGTTTAAGCAAAAACTCTAATAATGGTGTTGGTTCATGTACTTTATATTCTGGATAATTTGTACGTTTTTTGTAGGGAATTTCTTTTAAAGAATTTCTTTTTTTATGCGTGTTTCTAGTTCTTGGCATACTTATTCCTTCTTTTCTTTATTTGTTTTATTAGTTTTCATTGCTTCTTTGTAACTTTCAATATTTTCTTTTAAAACATTTAAAGGTTTCATTAAAGGAACAAAGATGTTTTTAATTTTTGACGAATGTACTTTAGTAGTTATGTAATCTTTAAAGCGTTCATAATGAACAACAATTTGCATTTCTTTGGCGTATCTTTTAATTTTAGAAGCAAGATTAATGGAGTAAGCAAAGTCAACAATCATCGCGCCTAATACAATACCGACAAAGAATGAGAAGATAATGTTATTATCAAACCAGTTAACCCAACCTATGACAACATTATGGATAAATAATACATAAATTAAAGCAATTATTGCCCAAAAGAAAGTAAATAAAGGACAAATGATGCCTTGAATATTTCCCGGTCGATTAGAATAATCCCACAATTTAATATTCATTCCTTTAATAAATATTAAACCAGCAATATATTCCACTAAAGTCATGGCAAATGTCATAACCGCTACTTTAATAACAACTTGTAACCAATAAGTTGTTGTTATAAAGTCAATATTAATAGATGCTAAGCCAAATAAAGCACATAATCCAAAACCATATAATGGTAAATAAGGTCCAACTAAGAATCCTGGATTAATCCATTTATGAGCTGAGAAAAATCTACGGAATAATAATTCAATAACCCAACCTATTGTTGAGCCTATAATAAACAAAAAAGCAATAACTAGAAAATACTTCATTTTTTTTACCTCACAATGTCTTTTAATAAACATGATTCAACCGTATAAGAAGAATCTTGATGTAACGTGATAATATTACCACCACGATACTGCGTCTTATATTTTATCGTAGGATAGGCTCGATAATCAATAGCATGCCCATAATACATTTCAATGCCTTTATATCTTAAAGCCATGTAATTTGTATGATCGTGCCCAAAAAACATCGCTTTTGTTGATTTTAATTCCACCATCTTATCAAACACTTCACTTGGTTCATTTGGTGAAGATATTCCTTCTTTATTTTCACCAAATAAATAAGTAACTTCATTGCTACCTTTTTTATATAATTCTACAGCTTCTTTATATTCAAAAGGAGGGATGTGAAAAAACGCTAAAGAAGGTATTTCACTAATACTTTCTAAATTTTCTCTTTTTTGAATCTTTTTCAACTTATTTTCATACCAACTAGCGTATTTTTCATTGAATTTATCATATCCTGATAAAAATGATGAACTTTTATATGAACCAGAATCTAATAAAACAAGAGTTTGGTTTAATGATGAATCACTATTTCTAATCTCCACTACTTGAGATAATCTTCCTTCTTTATCCCAAACTTCTTTATCATCTAAAGCAAGACAATATGGATTTGCTTGGAATATTTCATTAATATCTACATAACTTCCACGAGCGTAATATTCGGTATCATGGTTTCCATATTCATATAAGAATGGTACTTCTAATTTTTTTAGAAACTCACTTAGAATTGTTGCGGATTTTATATTGTTATTTGAACCAAAAGCTATAGATGGGTAAATATTATCACCAGTATAAATTACTAAATCTGGTTTCACATAATTTACCATCTCATAAATTGCTTTTAAGCATTTTAAATCTAAATTACGATATGTTTTATCTCCAGTAAAATGCGTATCTGATAATTGCAAAATTACAAAGTCACTATCTGGCTCATTAGTAATTTGAACATTAGGACCATCTTTATTTATTAATAAATCACGTGTTTTAATTGGTTTAACTGAATCAATATATTCTTTTTGATAATTGGTATTATCAATTCCAAATTGGGCTAACAAAGCAAAAGGGATTGTTGCAGTAACAACTAAAGCTAAAGATAAAAAAATAATTTTAGTTCTCTTTTTCATTGTTTCACCACCGATAATTATTTTACCACAAAAACAATGATTGAAATATTAAATTCATTAATTCAGTAAAAAAGCAAAGACGTTTATATCTTTGCTTAATTTGTTATTAATTAATTTTTTGAAATTTTAACAGTAATCATATCTCCATCAGTGTCACCAACAGTAATGGAATAATTAACTGAATAGCCATTATTAAATTTAGTACCATTAACAAAGAAATCTGAATCAGCGGTAAATGTTTGCCCTTTAGTCCATAATGTTTTATTAGGATCAATCTTTACTCCTTCATTTCCGCTACTACTGGATGTATCGTAATCGCCAGTTCCGTTTATTCCATGAGAAATAGTGTTTCTCTTACCAGAATCTAATAGATGTAAATAACGGATTTTATTATTTTTAGATTGTGTTGTAGTTAAATTACTATGCGCAATTGAATTGGAGGCTCCGATAAGAGTGTTACTAGAATACATTGAATCTGGTGAATATCCATTGTTTCTTCCACTATAAGAAAATTTAATTAAACGTGCATCAACGTGGTATATTCTTAATCCTGATCCTTGATACATTTTGTTACGATAATCATAACTATGTTTAGAATCTTGATAATTAAGTCCTTCTGGTGTGTAATATTCAATTATTAGATATTCATCAAATATCGTTTTATTCCATTCATCTCTAATTACAATTGCTTCACCATATAAACTAGAAGAATGTAATTTAATCTCACAATCTCCAGTTACGTAATATGGGCTAACCCATCCTAAGGCCATTTTCGAATAAATATTGTGATCGCCAATATTGAACGCTTGCATATCACGGTCACCAGCACAGTTCCAAGGAGTCGCCTTATCATAACAATAATAGTCATCAAGTCCTAATAAGTGTCCTGTTTCATGAATATATGTATGTGCTTCAATACCAGAAGGCAGAGTTTCAAATAATTCAGTTTTAACATAACTATCATTAATAAACTCATAACTAGCCCACATATAGTTATTGACTACTGGTTTTGATGTACTTGCCAAATTATTGGTATTTGCATAACACCAAGCCCAGAAAGCATCGGTATTAGAATTAGTTGGCTTTGGTAAATATATAAATATCGTTGCGTCAATATATCCATCTCCATCTTGATCATATTCTTTTCTTTTTTCGCTAGATAAAGATGTCGAAGAACTATATTCACTAGCAATTAAATCAGAACAAGGTGGATTGTTATCATTCGACGCATAAGAAAGTAAGTATTTTTCTGAATAACTACTTTCAAATACTGGAGCAACTTCTCCAATTATATGTAAGTTTCCATAGCTTGATTCATCAAAATAAGAGCTTACTGAATGCCAAGATGTTTCACTTGCCTTGCCAAAAAATGCTTTTTCGATATTACTTAATTTTTTGCTAGTCCAAGTTTCACTTTCGCCACTTAAATGAACTGGCACAATTAACATTTTTTGTGTACCAGTAGAATTTAAAGTATGCCATCCTTGATTTTCAGAATTTTGGCGCATAGTATATTGAGGATTAACAACTTCAAATCCTTCACCTTCAAGTTTAGAAACAGAGTTTCTGCTAATGCTATAATCATTACTAGTGCTAGTACTAGTTGAATTAAAAAGACTGGCGATTGGTTTAAGAAGATCACAACTCGTTAGTGCACCAACCATGACAGTAAGTACAAATAATTTATAAATATTTTTGTTCATTTAACTACCTCCTAAAAATCGATTACATAAAACATACAATAATATTGTACATTTTAAAATAATAAATAACAAACATTAAAATTTTATTTGAATTTTATTTTTATAATTGTATATTAAATGTGTATGAAGATAAAAAAAGGTGGACATAGAAATGATAGAAAAAACTGTAGAAAAACTCATATATTACGCTAAAAAACATTTATTTTTAGATGAATTAGATGCCATTTATGTTCGTAATGTATTATTTGGTAAGTTACATATTGCTTATCCTTACACACAAAATGATATTAATTTTAATGAAATTGATAATTTAGCTGTTCCGGATATTTTAATTAGTGAATTAAAAAATGATATCTTAGAAAATAACATTGTTGATTCAAGTGAAGTTGACCGTTTTATTACTAATATTATGGGAGACTTAACGCCTCTTCCAAGTATGGTAAAAGATAAATTTTATAGTTTTAAAAATCCTCAAGATGGTTTTGATTACTTATATGATTTACAAATTAAAAATAATTATATTCAAAAGACCGCAGTTGATAAGAATTTGCTTTGGAAAGCAGACTTTGGCGATAACTATTTAGAAATATCCATTAACTTATCTAAACCAGAAAAGAAAAACTCCGATATTGCTAAATTAGTGGCTTCTAGTAATGTGCCATCGAATAAATATCCAAACTGTTTATTATGTAAAGAAAACTTAGGATTTGTTGGTACTTCTTCTCATCCCGCTCGCGGAAATATTCGTCTTATTCCTCTTAATTTAGATGGGTCAAGATGGTACTTACAATATTCGCCTTATGTTTACTATTACCAACATTGTATTGTCTTTGATGAAACACATCAAAAAATGACTATGGGATTAACTAAATTCCGTCGTTTGTTCTCTTTCATCGAACAATTTCCTTGTTTCTTTATTGGATCAAACTCAGAACTCCCTATCGTTGGTGGTTCGATATTAAATCACGAACATTTTCAAGGCGGAAAGCATTTGCTTCCATTAATGTTTGCTAAAGATAAATTTGTAATTGATACACCAAAGTATCCAAAATGTAAATTATCTTATCTTAACTTCTATAACTCAACATTTAAAATTGAATCAGAAGATAAAGAAGAAGCTATTGCTTTGTTAAATGAACTATATACCTGTTGGCGCAATTATGATGATAAGGAAGTTGATATTATTTCTCATGAAGGAGACACACAACATAGCACTGTTACTCCTATTGTAAGAAAAGAAGGAAACAAATATATTGCTTTTGCTATTTTAAGAAATAATCGTACAACAGAAGAATATCCAGATGGTATCTTCCATGCTCATAAAGAATATCATAACATTAAATCAGAAGGTATTGGTTTAATTGAAGCTGCAGGATTATATATTTTACCAGCAAGATTAAAACGTCAATCTGAAAGTATTGCAAAAATATTATCAGATAAAACTATTGATGTGGAAGATTTCATTACTAATAATCCGGATTTTGAAATTCATCGTAATTTCATTCATCGTTTAATCACTCAATTTGGTCGCGATGTATCGTTTGAAAAAGCCAGTGAAATTGTACGTCTTTCCATCAATGAAACATGTGTCAATATTCTTAAAAACACCGCAACTTTCAAGGATGATGAAATTGGTCAAAAACACCTTCAAAAATTCATTGCTCAACTCAATTTGAAATGAATTTAAGTAAGCGGATACAATTAATAACTAAGCGGTTACAATACCGCTTTTTTAATTTTTTAGGCATTTTGAATTAATTTGTGTAAAAAAACACACAACATACGCTTTTTTATTGCCCATTTACGAATTTTCTCTTCCAAAATTGATTTTATATTTTATAATAAATATAACTTTAAAAGAAAAGGATGAATTTATGAAGTATCTATCTATTGTTGTACCTAGCTACAACGCCGAAAAATATTTAAACAAATGTGTTGATTCTCTACTTGTTGGTGGAGAAGATGTAGAAATCATAATTGTTAATGATGGTTCTAAAGATAACACACTAAAAATCGCTAGAGAATATGAAGCAAAGTATCCTACTATTGTTAAAGTAGTGGATAAACCAAATGGAGGACATGGATCTGGAGTTAACGCCGGAATTGATAATGCGACTGGATTATATTTCAAATGTGTTGATTCTGATGACTGGGTTGACGCTGATGCATATAAGATGGTGTTAGACACTATTAAAAAGCATTATGAAAGCAAAGAAAGTCCTGACCTTTATCTAA
The DNA here is from genome assembly GCA_937893635.1 of uncultured Mollicutes bacterium. The sequence goes on from CALBGF010000253.1 coordinate 8,971, forward strand.
CAAACTTTGTTTATGAAAGATTAGATGAAGGTATGCAAAGAAAAACTGATATCCAAAAAGAATTCCCATTAGGAAAGTTCTTTACTTGGGAGGACATCAAACATATTAAGCAAAGCGACTTCATTATGATGCACATGCTTATCTTTAAACTTGATGTCTTAAAGAAAAGCAAAGTACGCTTACTAGAACATACCTTCTATGTTGATAATCAATTCTGCTATGTGCCTTTGTATCATGTTAATAGCATGTTCTATATTGATTGTGACTTCTATCGCTATTATGTTGGACGTCCTAATCAATCAGTTACATTCGCCAATATGTCTAAAAACTATCAACATCAATTGCGCGTAATGCGCGCAATGTCACTAGAATATAGTTTAGATGACTTAAATAAGCTTACTAAAGCTCATCGCAATTATTTAATTCATGACTTAACATCTAAATCTTTCTTAACTTTATTCTATGTAACAATTGGTAATAGTAAAACTCGTTATAAAGAATACAAAGAATACTTCAAAGAGTTTAAAGAAAAAAATTCAAAACTTTATCATAAGATTCGTTATCGCACATTATTTATATTCCCATTCTTACTCATAAAACCACTTCGTGTTTTAGCAGTGAAAATCGGATATAAAAAAATGATTAAAAAAACTGGTTGGAATTAAGGAGAACTTAAATGAAATATAAAGATTTAATAAGTAAAATGACGCTTGAAGAAAAAGCGTTACTAACATCAGGAAAAGACTTCTGGCAAACAATGGACTATAAGAGATTAGGAATTCCTTCTATCTTCTTATCTGATGGTCCGCATGGAATGCGTAAACAAGCCGCTGCAGCGGATCACTTAGGACTTAACGCTTCTATTCCTGCCACTTGTTTCCCAACTGCCGCAACGATGGCAAACTCATGGGATGTTGCATTAGGGGAAAAATTAGGTACACTTCTTGGTGAAGAAGCTGTGTCACAAAAAGTAAATGTCGTTTTAGGTCCAGGAACAAATATGAAAAGAAGTCCACTTTGTGGAAGAAACTTTGAATATTTCTCTGAAGATCCTTATTTAGCAGGTAAAATGGCCGCTGGTTATATCCGTGGTATTCAAAGCAATGGTATTGCAAGTTGTGTTAAACACTTTGCTTGTAATAACCAAGAAGAGAATCGTATGACTCTTGATTCTGTTTTAGATGAAAGAACATTCCGTGAAATTTATTTAACTGCTTTTGAAATTGCTATTAAAGAAGGCAAAGCTAAGACTATTATGTCTGCTTATAACTTAATTAATGGTACTTTTGCCAATGAAAATCCACACTTATTAAAAGAAATTCTTCGTGATGAATGGGGATTTAATGGTGTTGTCGTAACTGACTGGGGCGGAGATAATGATCGTGTATTAGGTCTTAAAGCCGGTAACGAGCTTGAAATGCCTGGTGCATGTGGCGATACCGCTAAAGATATTATCGAAGCTGTTAAAAATGGCACATTAGATGAAAAAGTATTAGATGAAAACATTGATCGTTTATTAACTTTAATTTTTGATACTGAAGAAGTATTTAAAGTAGAACATAAACCATTTGATGTCGAAGAACATCATAAGTTCGCCCAATTAGCGGCATCTGAAAGTGCGGTTCTTCTTAAAAATGATAACCACTTATTACCATTAAGTCCAAAAACAAAAGTTGCTTTAATTGGTGACTTCTTATATCAACCTCGTTATCAAGGTGCTGGTTCTTCTGTTGTTAATCCAACAAAGTTAGAAAAACACTTAGAGCATTTAAAAGATATTGATTTAGAAATCGTTGGACACTGCAAAGGATTTAACCGTTTTGGTAAAAAACATAACGGCCACTTAAAACGCGCGATTGAAATTGCTAAAAAGGCTGATGTTATTATTTGTCACTTAGGCTTAGATGAAGTTACTGAAGCAGAAGGTTTAGATCGTAAAAATATGAAACTTCCAGAAAATCAAGTTCGCTTAATTAAAGAATTAAAGAAACTTGGTAAGAAGATTGTTGTTATATTAACTTGTGGTTCTTCTCTTGAATTAGACATTGCTGATGATGTCGACGCTATCTTACATATGTATTTAGCAGGCCAAGGTGGTGTTACTGCTACTTGGAGCATTATTACTGGTAAAGTTAATCCATCTGGTAAATTAAGTGAAACTTATCCATATCACTTTGAAGATGTTGCTTCTAGCGATAATTTCCCAAGCCATACAAGAACAATTGAATATCGTGAAGGATTAGAAATCGGTTATCGTTATTTTGATACTGCTGGTGTTAAAGTACGTTACCCATTTGGTTATGGCTTATCTTATACTACATTTGAATATTCAAATTTAAAAGTAACTGAAAAAGGTGTTACTTTTGATATTGAAAATACTGGTGATGTTGATGGAAAAGAAATTGCTCAATTATATATTTCTTTACCAGAATCAAAAATAATTCGTGTTAAAAAAGAATTAAAAGGATTTATCAAAGTTCCTTTAAAAGCTCACGAAAAGAAAACTGTCTCTATTGACTTTGATGATAAAACATTTAGATACTTCAACACTCTCACAAACAAATGGGAAATTGAAGGTGGAAAATATGATGTCTTAATCGGTGCATCTAGTGAAGATATTCGTTTAACTGATTCTATTGAAGTTAAAGGTACCACTACTAAATATCCATATGATTTAAAAGACTTACCTACTTATGCTAGTGGTAAAGTAAGAAATGTTCCAGATAAAGAATTTGCTTTATTACTTGGAAGAGACATTCCTTCTACCGAATTACCATTCATAAACAAGCGCAAAAACCGTTTAATTGTGGATTATAACACCACTGTTAAAGAACTAAAATACGCTAAAGGATGGACAGGAAGATTCTTTGCTGGAGCAATTAATTTTGCTGTAAACTTCTTAAGATTCTTTGGTAATAAAACAACCGCTAATACATTAATCATGGGTGTTGTCCATCAACCAATGCGTGGCTTATCTCGTATGACTGGTGGAGCAATACACTGGAAACAATTAGATGGCTTAATTATGATGTTTAATGGTCACTTCTTTAAAGGATTACATAAATTCAATAAAGAAGGTCGAATCATAAAAAAAGAAATGAAACAAAAAAAGAAAGAAGAAAAAGAAGTTAAGTAGTTTTTAAAAGTGAAACCCATACGAGTTTCACTTTTTTAATATCTTATTACTTCAACGTTATAAATTTTATTTTTCTTAGTAGAAAGCACTATGCTTTTAGGAATGTAAATTCTTTTTAAATGTGTTTGGAACTTAAATGCACTTTCGCATATTCTTTTTATATCTTTATCTACTTTATATTCTTCATCTTTTTTATCATTAGGATAAGCGATTAATGTCATACTTTTTTTATCAATTAAAACATTATCACGTGTTTCAAAATAAGAATTTTTATCATCAACATAAATATATCTTAAATTACAATATTGCATAAATGTTCCATTAGAAAACCCTTTAACATCTTTACCTAATATAAGTATTCTTGCATTAGAATCATCAAATACAAAAAAGTTAATATAGTCACAATTTAAAATAACCGCAACAGTGCTATATCGCATAGCAAATAAGCCTTCATCAGCGGATGTTGGCTTGTTTTTATTAGCATAATCGATATATTCTAACCCACGTTTTCTATTTTTAATATCTTCAATATATAAATAATCATCTGACTCATTAATTCGAAGTTCTGATTTATCGTATGATATAAGTCCTAAATATACCTGTTTAGCAAATTTAAATATTTTAAATAATTGAGCATCTTCTAATAGATCTTTCTTATCAAACGCATCATAACCACAAGTACATTTACTAGGAAACGTTTCATATTCTTTTAAACAAATTGGGCAATATTTATTTTCCATTATTTAGTTCTCCGATTAAAATTATTTATGATAAGTTTCATGATTATTAATTTTAAAAGCACGATAAATTTGTTCTAAAACTAATATCCTTACCATTTGATGTGTAAATGTAAATTTAGATAATATGATTCTTTCATTTGCTCTTTGTCTAACATTCTCGCCAAGTCCTAATGATCCACCAATAACAAAAGTAATAGTACTTCTTCCATTAGTAAAAAGTTTATCTAAATGATTAGCAAAAGATATAGAATCATATTCATTGGCCTTATGTAAATCTAGAAGGATAACATATTCATTATCTTTAATTGTAGATAATATCTTATTTCCTTCTTTTTCTTTTATTTGTTGATCTAAAGTAGCGTTACTATTTTTAGCAATTGGTTCATCTGGTACTTCAACAATTTCAATATTAGTATAAGCAGATAATCTTTTTTCATATTCACTTATTGCTACTTTAAAATATTGTTCTTTTATTTTACCAACTGCAACAATTTTGATTTTCATAATGATACTTTTTCTCCGCCAGTAACCATTTCTCTTTGTTTAGCGGCAATGATACGAATTTTAGAAATATCGCCTAACTTCTTAGTTAATATTTCATTATAAGTACTTAAAGCAAGCTCAGGAGTATTAGCTTCTTCAGATAAGTGCATAAGCACGATTTCTTTAGTGTTTTCCCCAATAATCTCTGACATATACATCGCGGAATCTTCATTAGATAAGTGACCTTCATCACCTAAAATACGCATAATTAAATATGCTGGTCTACTTGTTTCAAATAATTTTTTGACATTATGATTGCTTTCAATACAAATATAATCTGGATTTTGCATATATTTTAAGTTTCTTTCCGAAATATATCCAGTATCTGTCATATAAATTAGTTTTTGATTATCAGCTTCAATAACAAATCCAATTGGATTTTTAGCATCATGCGATGTTGCTAAAATCGTTATATCAAAACCAGCGATATTGTACTTTTTATAAAGTTCTAATACATTCTCACTTGGTACTTCATATGTTCCTAAAGCACTATAAATTTTTTCGCTTGGAAATGAAGAAGCACACTTTATATGATCACTATGTTCATGAGTTATTAAAAGTGCTTCAATATCTTCCATATTAATATGTGTATCTTTAAGTTGTTCTTTTAAATATTTATTAGTAACACCCATATCAATTTGTATTAAGTGTCCAGAATTTGATTCAATAATTGTAGCATTACCTTTAGAGCCACTTGCAACGACATAAAATCTCATAAACTATTTTCCTTCTGGCTTAATATCATTTAAGTCGCCATCAAGATGTCCTTCTTGCATAGCGCGAATTCTTTCAAGTTGTTCTTGACTTAAATCAGAAAATTGAGAATAAGATTTTTGGAATAACAAAATCATATCACCAGTTTGACCGTTTCTATTTTTAGCTAAATTTAATTTAACTAATGTATTAACAGTAGGTGACGAAGCTTTGTCTTTTTCTTCTTGTTCCTCAGATTTAGCTTCACTTTGTTGTGGTTTTTTCTTTTTAATACCTTCTGGGCTTAATAACATAATCATATCAGCATCTTGCTCGATAGCGCCACTTTCACGTAAGTCGGACATTACTGGTTCTTTATTATCACGTTTTTCAACATCACGCGATAATTGGCATAATACAATTACTGGTACTTTTAAAGAACGGGCTAAATCCTTGATTTTACGAGAGAAATCAGATACTTCTAATTGTCGATTAAAATCACCTTTAGGTTTATCTCCTGAAGTAATTAAACCAATATAATCAATTAAAACCATTGCTAAGTCATTATGACTATTTTGTAATTTTTTCGCTTTTGCTAATAAGTCTGACATCTTAATAGATGGAGTATCATCAATATACATTTTTAAAGAAGCTAAGCGACGAGAAGCATCTTTAATTCTAATTCTTTCATCTTTATTTAAATAAGATGTTGTAATTTTATTTAATTCTACACCAGATTCAATAGCAAGTAATCTTCTTGCTAATAATTCTCCAGACATTTCAAGAGAAAAGAACGCTACAGTCTTTTTAGTGCTTTTTGCTGCAGTTAAAGCAAAGTTAAGCGCTAATGCTGTTTTACCAACAGATGGACGAGCGGCTAAAACAATCATATTTTCTCTTTGGAAACCATTACTCCATTTATTTAGTAATTTAAATCCTGTTGTAATACCAATTAAATGATCATCAGAAGTTTCTTTATAAGTATCTAAATCTTGATTAACTCTTTCAATATATTCACTTAATCCAACGAATTCCGCAACACGACGTTGTTCAACAATACGGGCAATATCATCACCAGCATGAGCAACGAAATCAGAAACAGTTCCATCAATTCCTTTGTTATATGTCTCTTTAATATTATCCATAGTTATTAAAAGAGTGCGTAAAACTGTACAATCTTTAACAATTTTAATATAGTGCTCTAAGCTAGTTAAACCAACAGCGTTTTCACATAGGTCTTTCAAAAAGTCAACACCGCCAATTAAGTCTTGTTTTTTCATGTTTTCTAATTCGTTATAAACAGTGACAACATCAACTTTTTGTCTTGTATTATTTAATCTTTTAATAGCGTTAAAAACTAGTCGATTAGCGACATTTTTTTCATAAAAATCATCTTCAATTAAAGAACCCATACAAGTAGTAAGTGCTTCTTCTGAAATTAGCATTGCTCCAAGCAAAGATTTCTCAACGAATTCATCATTAGGTAATTTATAATCCACAATAATCACCTACTTTGCTTCGCTAACATGTACTTTAATTTCTGCAACAACGCCTTTATATAGTTCGTTTTTTAAAATAGTTACTCCTAAAGTATTTACTATTTCTTTATCAACAAATTTTCTCTTATCGATAGTTATTCCATAACTTGTTTTAAGTTTTTCTACAACTTGTTTAGAAGATACAGAGCCAAACAATTTACCATCTTTTCCTGTTTTACATGTAAATTCAAGAGTAATTGTTTTTAATTTCTCTTTTAATTCTTCAGCTTCTTTACGATTCTTTTCATCTAAGATGCGTGCATCTTCTTTTTGTTTATCTAATATTTCAACGCTACGTTTTGTCGCATTAACTCCTAAGCGTTTAGGTAACAAAAAGTTATTAGCGTAACCATCACTTACTTCAATGGTTTGTCCTTTTTTACCAACGTTTTTTACATCTTGCAATAAAATAACTTTCATATTAAGTCCTCCTATTTCACTGTTCTTACATAATTTATGTATTGATCTAATGTTTCTAATAATTTGGTATTAACTTCATCAATAGTACTATTATCGAATTTAGCGGCCGCCATTGTAAAGTGTCCGCCACCACCAATTTTTTCCATTAATGATTGAACGTTAATAGTACCATCGCTTCGAGCGGATACTTTAACTTCTTTTTCACCAGTTCTGCCAATAACAAAGCAAGCATTAACGCCTTTAATTTGTAGTGTTTGGTTTGCAACTTTAGCTAATGTTGCACCTTCAATAATATCTTTTGGATCTGCTAATGAAACTACAACACCTAAATAAGGAGTTGAAGAGTTAGACATAATTTTTGTCTTTAAAGCATATTCTTCAAATTCATCTTTCAAGAAATCATCAGCTTGAGTATTATCTGCACCATATTCTTTTAGTATCATACATGCTTCAAATGTACGCATACCTGCTGTCTTAGCTCTAAAGAAATTTGTATCTAAGTAAATACCAGCAAGCATAAATGTTGCATAAGCAGAAGGTAATTCCATCTTTGGGTTAACACTAGCGAATCGAATTAATTCAGAAACTAATTCACTTGCTGATGACGCTGATGGTTCAATATATGTAAATATTGGTGATTCAATAAATTCTTCGGCACGGCGGTGGTGATCCACAACTGCAACTTTAGTAGCTTCCTCTAATAACTTTGGACATAAAGTCATTGATGGTCTATGAACATCGGTAACAATTACTAAAGTATTAGATTTAAGTTTATCCATCACATCGTGAGGTGACACCATGATACGATTAATATCATCACGTGAGAATAAAGTTGTAATAGCATTCTTAGTTTTTGATTCAACAGATTTAGGGTCAAATACAACAGAAGCTGGTTTATTTAAATTATCACAAATTGCTTTTAATCCTAAACTACTTCCCATTGAGTCTAAATCACTTTCTTTATGACCCATAATAATAACATTAGATGCCGCTTTAATTAAGCCCACTAATGAGTCAGCCATAACACGAGCTTTGACTTTATTATGTCTTTCTTGAGCTTCTGATTTTCCACCAAAGAAAGCTAATTCTTCACCATATTTAGAAACAACAACTTGGTCTCCACCACGAGACATAGCAATATCAATTGCCGATACAGCCATTTCATTAATTTTCACAACATCAAAATATCCATGAGCAAAACCCATTGATAAAGTTAGTGGTGTTTCTTCTTTAGCATTTAATTCACGGACTTTATCTAAAACAGAGAATTGGTCTACATCACGAACAATTTCAAAATCTTTATAAGCCATAAATGCCATATAAGCATCAGTACGATATTTTCTTAACAAAATGTTGTGCTTAGCGGCAAAGTCATTAATAGCTTTACGAACATTAGCAACTTGATCAGAGTTTTCATCAATGTTAATAGAAACATCAGAATAGTTATCAAGCATGATAATACCAATAACTGGTGCTTGTTCTTGAGAATAAGTATAGAAAGATTCAGCAGCGGTAATATCTTTAAAAATAAATAATCCTGCATCATGAAGATTCTTTACTTCATAGAAACGACCATTGATTTCTATTTTTACTGTTGCTTCATCGTTTTTATTATCTTTTAAAGATTTTAAAGCCGGTTGCCAATCATAAATATTATTGTCCATAATATTAATTTGACGTTCAGAGAATAATTCATTTGTCCAAATGATTGTATCTGCTTCATCAATTACTAATAAACCAATCATACCAAAATTATAAGCCTCTTGGACATCAGATCCAATGATACTAGCAGCTTTTAAATCTGTGGAATATCTTCTTCTTGTGACAATAAAGAAGACAACCAAAAATGAAATTGCATTTACTAGGATAATCACAAGTAAAGCAATACACATAATAGTTATTGTAATATACTTTTGTAGTTGCCAAACATTATACTTCCAAAGTACAAAAAACGCCACTACTAGGAGTAGTTGTATAAGTAAAGATACAAGACATCTAAACTTTAAGGATTTAATAGTTTTTAACATATAACCACCTCAATATCATTTATTATACAATAAATAAATGATAAATTGTTAGATAAGTTTTTAAAGCATAAGAAAAATTCCCGTATTTTCTATATGCATAAGCAACATAAACTATAAAAACATTTGAAAAAAGCGGACAAAACCAGTCCGTTTTCAATTATTTTATTAAATAGCAAGAAAATAAATTATTTCTAAATTTTATCTTAATAAACGATATCTATAGTTAAATATTGAATCTAAAAATCCAAGTATTATTAAAGCAATTGGAAAAACAAACATACCAATTAAAGGTAAAATTAGTAAATATCTTTTGTTAATTTTAGAAAAATAAAGACTACAAAGCACTAATGCTTCAATTAGATACGCTAGCATTAAAATAACAAATATATTTAGTCCAATTGTAATTATAACTTGTACAAATCCAAATGTTTCATATTCCACAATTGAATTGATAAAGAATAGACTAATAAGTGATAAAGGAAAAACAATATATGTTACTAATTTAGGAACGGCAATATTTAAAGATAATACAAATGCTCCTAATTGGATTTTTAATAATTTTTCTGAAACTAAAGAAATAACAAAATATGTTAGAATCGCTTCAATTATACTTGTTACCACAATAGTTGCAGGTATAACGCTTACTAATAGCATTGTTAATGCTTTAGACATCCAATCGCTAATTGCTATGATTTTTGATAACATTGTAACCATCTCATTAGCTAAAGCTGTTGTGTCCTCAATGATTGTATAACCAAATAACGCCTTAGAAAAAACAACAGTTGTTAAAACGTTAACTAGTAGAGATCCTAAAAACATAACTCCCATTTTTAAACTTAACTTAGGAGTATTCCATTTTAAAACAAAAGAATAAATTACAGCAACAAGTGCAGATGGTAGTACATATAATAAACCCACTAACATATTAATTAATATTCCTATTAGAACAGTTGCAACTGCGGGAATTATTGCTTTTTTCCAATCGTATTTAAGTCCATAAATAGTAATTGGAACTGGTAAAATAAAAGTTAATCCACTAACAATAACACCACCAGTTAAGTTACTAATTAATAATAATACACCCATAATTGCGGTAACCATTGCCGCATCAGTAATATATCGAACTTTTTTCATAGCGTTTTCCTTTCTAAATTTTTTTACAAAAACATAATCATATATATCGGAAATGTTATTAAATTATCCTTTTCTACTATTATATTTTCATTTCCAAATATTAATCCTTTTTTTAGATTATATGGTTCTTTAACTAATTTTGGAATAGCTTTAAAATTGTATTGATCATCACCAGATTTAATCTCTATTGGAAGAATAGTCAAATTATCGTAATCATTAATTAAGAAGTCGACTTCTCCAACTTTTTTACTATCAAAATAATATAATTCGTGCCCGTGCGCTGATAATTCCATAGCACATGCTGTTTCATAAACACTTCCTAGATTTACATTAACATCATTTTTTAAAATTGCATTAATATTATTTTTATATAATAGATTTGATAATATTCCCACATCGTTATAGTAAAGTTTTATTAAATTCTTACTTATTGATTCTGTTAATGGATAAATAGGATTTGATATAGCTTTTACACCAAGAGAAATACCAGAACTTATTAAGTAATCAAATTCATCTTCATATCTTTTTAAATTTGCATTTTTAATATCTTCAATATTTTTAAATATAATTCTTTTAACTTTGTTTTCCATATAAGATGGTAAATAATCATATATAGTTTTTATTTTAAGTTTGTGTTCTTCATCATATTTAGATGCATCGTCTTTATAATAACCATATATATCATTTTGCACATTTCTCATCTTTGCAACATTTTGATTAATAACAAACTCTTTTACCGCATCTGGTAATCCGCCGCAAATTAAATATTCCTTAAATCTATTTAACATAAGATTATGAATAGACTCTTTAACTTGTTTTTTCTTTTCATAGCAGTCTTTTAAGTACTTTATTACTTCATCACTTGTACCATTAGCTAAAAGAAATTCTTCAAAATCCATAGGATACATTTTAACTTCTTCTATGCTTCCCATAGGAATAAATTCATGTTTTAAGGTTATTCCTAATAAAGACCCACTAGCAATATATCTAAATTTATTATCTTTTTTTAATGGCTTTAATAAAGTTAATAAGTGAGGATAAACTTGTATTTCATCAATAAAAACAATAGTGTCTTTAACATCATTAAGTTTTTCGCCATAAAGAGCGCTTAATTGTAAATAAAAATCTTTTGTAGTTTTAACATCTTTAAAATATTCATCGCCATCTCTATCTTCTTGCATATTTATTTCAATATAGTTTTTAAAATATGCTTGAGCCGTTTCTCTAATGATAAAACTTTTACCAATTTGTCTTGCACCTGTAATGATAAGAATTCTATCATCATTGTTTTTATAATACTCTTTAAGTTTTGTCTCTATTTTTCTAAAAAACATAGTTTTCATCACCTTTCCAATGCTTTTCTAATATAATTATACATATATTTTAGTGCTTTTCCAATGATTTCAAACTCAATTTTAAGTGTTTTTCCAAAATATTTAGGCATCAAAATAAGTGCTTTTCCAAAATTCATAAACTTTCATTAACAAAAAAAAGAGATAGCGTTTTTTTACTACCTCTAATTTTGATTTGCTTAGTTTAATAATTAAATTATTCAACTGTATATGGTAATAATGCCATATAACGAGCATTTTTAATTGCAACGGCCAATTCTCTTTGGTGTTTTGCACATGTACCAGTTGTACGACGTGGTGAAATTTTACCATTGAGTGAAATATAATGTTTTAACATTTCTACATCTTTAAAATCGATGAATTTGCCTTTGTTTTTGCAAAAATTACAGACCTTCTTACGTGGTCTCATTTTCTTATAACCCATAAAATATCCAACCTTTCTTTAAAATTAGAATGGTAAGTCATCATCAGCGATGTCTACCGTATTAAGATTTTTGTTTTCTGTTGGCACTTCTACTGTATCTTCTGGGAATACTGGATCAATTGGGGTATTTTGAACTGGTGTTGCTGCTCTTGGTTCTAAAAATTGAACAGAGTCACAAACAACTTCAAATACTGAAACATTTTTTCCTTCCTTAGATACATAAGTGCGTTGTGTTAAACGTCCTTCAACGCCAACTAGTGAACCTTTATGAGTGAATTTAGAAACAGAGTCCGCAACATCTCTCCATGCAATACATGGAATGAAACTTGTTGATTTTTCGCCGTTTGCGTTTTTAAAACGATCATCAACGGCAACAGTGAAGGAAACAACAGAAGTATTGTTTTGAGCAGTCTTTCTTAATTCTGGGTCACGAGTTAAACGTCCAATTAAAACTACACGATTAATCATTTCGATTTTCTCCTTTATAATTTTATTAGTCTCTATCAACTACAATAATGTGACGAATAACATTAGCATCGATCTTAACTAAACGATCGAATTCTTTAGTTGCAGCTGGTTCAGCTGAAATTTTTTCAACAACGTAATAACCTTTCATTTGGTCTTTAATTTCATATGCTAAATCACGGAGACCCCATTCTTTAACATCAGTAATTGAAGCACCATTAGAAGTTAAAATGTTATTTAATTTTTCGATTTCGTTTTTACGTTCTTCTTCGCTTAATTGTGGCATAAGAATATACATAATTTCGTACTTACGCATGAGTACACCTCCCTATGGTCAATCTGGCTATTTTAGATAAATAGCAGAGAGCATTTTTGATAGCCTTCACACTATCGATAAGATTATATCTTATCACCATTTAAAAGTAAAGAAATTTTAATTACTGATAATGCAAAAAATCATTTCGCTCACATAAATAATATAGTGAAACAAAATGATTTTTCCGTTTAAATTTTTGAATTAATTTTTATTTGGGGTGCTAATTGCCTCGAGCACATTGTCTAAAGCTAGTTTTTTGATATATCTAGCCCCATACTTCTTTAATTTTTTTAAATCAACATCCAACTTGTTTTTAATATCTAAAGTTGTATCATATCTAAAACTGGCTTTTTCTATATATTTATTATAAATTTGTATAGCTACATCTTCATTTAGATAATCAAAGTTAACAATAAGGTTTATACGATTTAATAGTTCAGATCTAAAGATATTTTCTAATGCATTTCCGTTATCAAAATTATTTTTTTGTTTTACATCATTACTATCTAGGCGGAATTTATTTGTGCTAATTGGATTAATTGGCGCTGCATTACAAGTCATGATAAATATAACGTTTTTGCAGTCAATTATATTGTTTTTCGCATCAATAAAATATCCTTCATCAAATATATTTAAGAAAAAGTCTTGCACGTCTATACACGCTTTATCAATTTCGTCTAATAATACTAAGGAATTAGGATGCATCTTAATTTTCTTAATAAAAGCAGGCATTTCATCATGATTAGAATATCCAGGTGCTGATCCAATTAATTTATTTAATGATGTCACATCTTTATATGTGGCCATATCAAGTTTAATAAAGCAATCTTTTACTTTATAGTATTCTTTAGCAATAATTCTTGCACTTTGTGTTTTTCCTACTCCGCTTGGTCCTACAAACAGCATAGTTGTTAATGGCTTATCTTCTTCTACTAAACCAAACTCAATTTTAAGCATTTCTTTATAAATCTTTTCAATTGCGTTATTTTGTCCTAGAATTTCTTCTTCTAATTTTTCTTTTATTAATAATGCTTTTTTCTCTTTAGAAATAGAAACATTATAAGTTTTTTCTACCATTTTATTGATATTTTCTTTGGTTAATTCGTTTTTAGCAAGAACACAACTATTATCTAATATATCAATGGCTTTATCTGGAAAAGACATATTTGGGATAAATTCTTCCGCTACTTCTACGATGTAATTTGTAAGATTATCCGCTATTTTCAATTTATAATAATCTTCATAAATTGGTTTTAAAGTATTTAATATATTTAATGTTTCATCTTTATTAGATGGGTCTACATAAATGATTTGAAATCTTCTATTTAGAGCTTTATCTTTTTCAAAGATTGTATGATATTCATCTACCGTGGTTGCGCCAATGATTTGAATATCTCCTCTAGATAAATATGGTTTTAATATATTACTTGCGTCAATTGCACCTTCCGCTCCACCTGCTTTAATAATATTATGAATTTCATCAATAAATATAATTGCATTACCATCATCAGATACGTTTTTAATTATCTTTTTTAATTTTTCTTCAAATTCTCCACGGTATTTTGTTCCGCCGACGACAGAAGAAATATCCAATTCATATATTCGTTTTCCTTCTAGTCCTGGGATTTTATTTTTCGAAAGTAGTTGAGCTAATTCTTCCACAATTGCGGTTTTTCCTACACCAGGATTACCAACTAAAATAGCATTAGGCTTATTTCTTCTTTTTAAAGCCATAACAAGCTGTTGTAATTCATTACTTCTTCCAATAAGAGGATCTTTTTTTATATTTGATAAATCATGCAAATCAATAATTCTATCTAACTCGCTATGTCTTCTTTGATTTTTAATAACCAGTGCTAACAACATATTAATATCAACTTTGTTATTAATAAATATTTCACGGCAAATACCATTTAAGTTCTTTAAAAATACTATTTCCATGACATTAACGCTTACTTTATCTTCTTTAAATTCTCGACTTTCTTTTTGTGATTCATCAATTAACTTTTTAAAGTTATCATCATACTCCATAAAGAAAATATCGTTCTTTTTTATCGAATCAAAAGCTTTAATATCACTAATAACACTTTTAAAAGTAATACGATATTTTTTTAAAGCAATTGTTAAAATATTATCAGGTATTTTTAATATGGCAAGCAAAAAATGCTCGCATCCTATCGATGTGTGTGATAAATCAAAAGATAACGATTCCGCCGAAGAAATAATTCTTTGTGCTTCTAGACTAAATTTTTCAAGCATATTTTCTCTCCTAACATAATTTTATGTTAATACTCTATAATTTTTGCCTAGATATTTGTTTTTATACTTTTATTAATCTATTTAACTTTCTTTATAGGTCTTATATATTTCCAAAAACGTTTTGTATCATGGTAGAAATAGAAAACGCGTCCTTGTGTTAGATCTAACTCATAACCACTGCTCTTATAATCAAAGTCTTTCATAGCTTTTTCAATCTTTGCTTCTACTATTGCACTTTCTTTTTCAAAATCAAATGGTCCATGTTCAAAAACTATATATTCACCTTCTGGGACAACCATCATTTGCATTTGAGAAGGTATATCGCCATCATAATTTAAAGGTAATCTTACGCCATAAGCTTCCGCTAGAGGAATACCCCAACTACAAATTCTTCCATTTGGTTCGTTAATAAAAGCCATTATTTGTCCGCTGCTAGCATCACTCTCATTACCACCAATATCATCTAATTTACCTTTGATACTATCAAGTAGACCGCATATTGTAGCGCAGTCTTGTCCTTTAATTTTACTTTGTTTATTCCAAAAATCACAATAACCTATACTTTCATAATTTCTAATATGCAAAAACTTATGTGCAGGAATTGTCACAAAATACACTTTAATATCATTTGTTTCACTAACCATACTTTTCTCCTTGCTTTCTAACAAATAGCAATCAAAGGGTTTAATTATTGTGCGTAAAACAACACAAGTAGGGTTATTACGATATTCACTTGGTGTTTTATCGTACGCATTTTTAAAAGCACGAGTAAAAGCTTCATGTGATGAAAAGCCATATTTAACAGCAATGTTTAATAAACTCTGATTAGTATCTCTAACATCTTTTAAAGCAAAAGCTAGTTTACGATATCTTAAATAGTCTCTTAAAGACATGCCGGATATTTTTTTAAACTTTCTTGAGACATAAAATTCTGAATATCCCAAATATTTGGATAAATCTTTTAATGTTAAAGAGACATCATTTTGCTTATTAATATTTTCATCAATTCTTAAAATAATGTCCTGAATACTTTTATCCCATTCTCTCATATGTTTCTCCTTTGATTGACACTATTAATTATAGACATTTATTAACTATTTACTTGATTTGACTTGCATAGTTTTGTTTATTTGGAGTTTTTATACGATATTAATATATGGCAAGGCGCAAATATCAAAGCGAATATAATTAATAAGATTGATCTTATCATAATCCCACTATAAATGAATAAAATGGATGGTATTATTGATAGTGATAATGCACGGAAAACGCTTGGCTTTTTAAAACATATCGTCCATATTAAGCAATATAAAATAGCTAAAATAGAATCCACGATAAGATATAATATCAGTCCATTACTAAAATAAAATCCAAAATAAGTTTTAGGAATATTAAAAATCATAAATATAAAAGAGCCAAATCTTCCGATTTGCTCAAAAAGTTCAACATATTTATTGTTGTATTTATTCACAAAACCGTCTTTGTACCTTAAGGCAAAAATAATGTTTGGAATCATAATAATTACTATAAATATTAATCCATAAATATTAAACCAATTCATAAGTTACCATCAATAATTTAAATTTTAAATCCACCATTCTGGTGTTAAATTACCTAATGCTACTATTTTACACTTTTCATAATCTAACATGATTTCAATATTTTTATAATCATTTGGCATTAATTGACTCATAAGTTCTCGACATGCTCCACAAGGAGGAATTGCTTTACCTTCAGAGTTTATTGCTATAATTTTTTTAATCTTATACTCACCATTAGTAATCATATTAAATATGGCATTACGTTCAGCGCAAATTCCTAAACTACATGCACTATCAACACAGACACCAACATATATTTTTCCTGATTCTGTTTCTAATGCTGCACTTACTCCACCAGCTTCAATAATGCTAGAAACCTTGCGTGGATTAAGCACATTTTTTGCTGCATTATATAACTTATTCCATATTTTTTCCATATACATTCACCTATTTTTTAAAGAAATGGAAATCACAACAATCTCCGCCATAGCCTAATGTTTTTGTTCTTGAAAATCCCATTTTATTTAATCCACCATAAGTAACATCATCAACATCACAAAATAAGCGACATAAATGAGCACAACCGTTTTCTACACACGCTGTATGCCAAAGACATTTAGTAATGGTTACATCAAAATAATCTTTGCCACGTTTTTGTTTATTCTCTTGTAAATCTGTTTTACGCATAAATTTAAGGAAAATTTTACTATATAGAGAATAAAATCCTGGCACTTTCTCCATCTTTTTCATTTGTGCGTGTTTTGGTGCCGCTATTTTTTCTAACATATATTTGCGTATATATTCATATGATGTTTCTTCTGATAATTCTTCTTTTAAAAACACTTTATATAAAGCAATACGTGGCAATATTGTTTGAGTTAACGTTTTCATTTGATTTTTAGATTTATCTTTAGTATTTTGTATTATTTCATTAAGTAATTTATCTTGCTTTTCAAATAATGCATTTCCTTTTTCATTGCCAAATTCTTCTATTAAGAATGTTTTAATTTGTTTTTGTTGCTTTATTGTCATGTTAGACACCTCTCTTTAAATATTTAATTTTAAAATTTAAATTAACTATTAAAATTCTATTCTGTATATAAATTATAACATTTATATAAAATATCTATTAACTCTTTTTGACTAGTTCCTCTTATTCCTAATAATTTCAAATCCACTTCTTCATTAGCTATTTCAGATAAAAAAGTTTTCATATCGTTTTCCACTTCTGCATTAAGCAATTGCTTTGTATCCAGGCTTATTAATTGAGCTAATCGAAAGATATCGTTTTTATGTTTCTTTATATTTCTGCTATCAACATGCTCTCCATTGTTTTTACGTTTTTTTAAGTCTAGCCAAGCTTTTGCTTTAAAAGCAATTAAACAAGTTGGGCTTAAAACTGGTATATCATCAATCAATGTACGTCCATTTTTTAATAATTCATAATATGATTCATTTAAAAGAATTGCAGATAAACTAGATATTTCTTCATCTATTGGAAGCGGAGTAAGAATTGCCTCATCTTTTATAACAAATTTCGGTTTTTTAGAAAATAATTCAATCATGTACGGATATTCATTATTTTTAGGATTTGTAAAGCGATAAAATTGTGCTCCACCTGTACTTTTATTTAAATGTTTATATTCAGCATCTTTGATATATTTCCAAAATGCTTTTCAAAACTCTGCTGTTAAAGATTCTACAATTAGCACTATATCTATATCCTTTGTTGCGCGAAAAGGCAATGCTTCATTTTCCATAATCAAATCACATGCAGTTCCGCCAATTATTACATACTGATTTTCAAGTCCTTTAAATTCTTTTCGAAATCCTTCAAGTCCATTAATCATTATTTAACAATCTCCTTTTTTGTAAATATTCTACTGCTTCTTCAATTCTTTCGTCGTTAGTATTTTTAAAAGACAAAATAACGGAAATATCATCAGCGCTATCATCATTAGAGAATTGCTTTGGATTATATGCCCATATTTCAAGTTTAACTTGCTTATTAGGATCTATCAATTCATCATTTAAATCTTTTTTATTATAATCCTTTTCGCTTATCGCATAAGTAATAAGTTTGCTTGCGTTTAACATCGTTTTTTTAGACAAAGCAGTTTCTCCGGCAAAAACCATATTTTTATCAACCTGTGTTTTATCTATATAACCAATTGATATAATAGGTGTAGATAAATATGCTTTGGCTTTTTCAAGCAATTCTAATCTAGCATATTTTGATTCTATAAACTTATTTACTCCTGTTTTACCCGTAACAAATAGGCCACTATCTTCTAATTGCCTTACAGCTCTAGTAAGTGTCATTGCAGAAAACGGCAATGCTTTGCTTGCCTCAGAAATATATAATCTTTTTTCGTTATTATATAAGTAATATATAAATAATTGCTGAGTTGAATAAAAAAACTTTTCAATTGATTTATTTGTTTTACTTTCTTCCATAAGGATTGCTCCCATAAATGGTAAAAAAGCCTGCTTTTCAGTAATAAAAGGTATATTGTTTTCGATAAATGCTTTCCTACGATATTCAGATATGTTTTTGAGCATAAACACAACAGGTATATCTTCAATTTGTCTGATTTTTTCTATTTGTTTTTGTAGTGTTGGAATGCTATTAAGTTCATATAGTGGTTGAAGCATTATGCATCGCGCTTTTTTTAAGTTTGCTACATAAAAATCATAACTATTTAAAATATAAATAGGTAATGATTTCTTCTTATTCCATGCCTCATATTCTATTTGTATTCCAAATATATTCATTAGCATATTTATTCTCCTTTTAACTTAATTATTTTCATTTTAACTTAAGTTGAGTTAAAAGTCAAATTTTTAAGTTAAAAGCACTTATAATCGTTGAATATTAATATAAGTCTAATAAAAAAACGCATAATTTTCCAAAATTAATTGAGACTGTTTATGCGTTTTATTAATTTATCTTTTATTTATCTAATGGTTTCATTGTTGGGAAAAGAATTACTTCTCTAATAGATGTTTGTTCAGTTAAGAACATTACTAATCTATCAATACCAATACCAACACCACCACAAGGTGGCATACCATATTCAAGAGATTCAAGGAAATCAACATCCATTTGGCTTGCTTCATCATTTCCATTTTCTCTTTCTTTCATTTGTTCAACGAATCTATTTCTTTGATCGATTGGATCATTTAATTCTGTATATGCATTAGCGAATTCATGTCCACCAATATAAAGTTCAAATCTTTGAACAAAACGTGGGTCAGTTGTATCAATCTTTGTTAAAGGAGAAATTTCAACTGGATGTCCACATAAGAATGTAGGTTGAATTAATTTTTCTTCACAGAATTTTTCAAAGAAAGCATTAATAATATGTCCTACAGTAAAGTGTTTTTCAACTTCTACACCTTTTTCTTTAGCTAAAGCAGTCGCTTCTTCTAAAGAGTAGTTATTATTTTTAAAATCAATGCCAGTTTCTTCTTTAATCATTTCGCACATTGTGACAACTCTAAATGGTTTTGAAATATCAATTAATTCGCCTTCTGGATTAAAGATATTCATAAATTCAGATTTATTAGCAACCTTTTGTGCAGCGTGTCTAATTAATCCTTCAGTAATACGCATCATTGAAGATAAATCGCCATATGCTTCATATAATTCAATAGTGGTAAATTCTGGGTTATGAGTTAAATCCATACCTTCATTTCTAAATAATCTACCAATTTCATATACTTTTTCAAGACCACCAACGATTAATCTCTTTAATGGTAATTCTGTGGCAATTCTTAAATAAAAATCTCTATTTAAAGCATTATGATGAGTAACGAATGGACGAGCAGTTGCGCCGCCTTGAATTGGTTGAAGCACTGGAGTTTCAACTTCAATAAAACCTAAAGAATCGCAATATTCTTGTACCGCTCTAATAATTTTTGGACGAGCAATAGCAATTCTTTTAGCATCTTCATTCATGATTAAATCAACATATCTTCTTCTATAGCGTTCTTCTTTATCAGTTAAGCCATGGAATTTTTCTGGTAATGGTCTTAGTGCTTTAGTTAAATGAGTATATTCTAAACATTTAACAGTTGGTTCGCCTGTTCTTGTTAACATTACAACACCTTTAACACCAACGATATCGCCAACGTCCGCCATCTTGAATAAATCATATGTTTGTTCGCCAACATCATTAATACTAATATAAATTTGTTGTTTTCCTTTTACATCTTGGATAGAAAAGAAGCTTGCTTTTCCCATCTTACGGATAAACATAATACGACCGGCGATTGAAACATGTAAACCTAATGCTTCAACTTCTTCATGAGTTAAACCTGTCACTTTAGTGCGAATATCACTAGAATAACATGTTCTTTCATAAGCTTGTCCAAATGGGTCGATATTTAATTCTTTTAATTTTTCTACTTTTTGTCTTCTAATTAACTCTTGGTCTGTTAATTCTCTTTCTTCCATAATT
>CALBGF010000254.1 GCA_937893635.1 uncultured Mollicutes bacterium
AAAAAAACTACCCAACTGATAACAAAATTGGATAGTTTATAAGTAAAATTTTATTTAATTATCTTTGTACTCTTCCAGAAGCATTTCCTTTAGCAAGAGATAAAACTTCATCTTCACTTACTAAGTTAAAATCACCTGGAATTGTATGTTTTAAGGCAGAAGCCGCAACTGCGAATTCAAGAGCTTTTGCTTGATCAAAATCATATTTTAATAAGCCATGAATTAATCCACCAGCAAATGAATCTCCACCACCAACACGGTCAATGATTGGTTCAATATCATAATGTTTAGATTCATAGAATTCTTTACCATTATAAATTAATGCTTTCCAACCATTATGAGTTGCACTATATGATTCTCTTAATGTAGATACAACTAGTTTGAAACCAAATTCTTGTTGCATTTGTTTGAATATTTCATAATATCCTTTAGCGTCAGTATCGCCTTTATCAACATTAGCGTTAGGTTTAAATCCTAAACATAATTGTGCATCTTCTTCATTACCAATACATACATCAACATATTGCATTAATGGACGCATAACAGAAATTGCTTTTTCACTTGTCCATAATTTTTTTCTAAAGTTTAAATCACAAGAAATTGTAACGTTGTGTCTTTTAGCGGCTATACAAGCTCCACGTAAAATATTAGCTACTTCATCAGATAAAGCTGGTGTAATGCCTGACCAGTGGAACCAAGTTGCACCTTCAAAAATCTTATCAAAATCAAAATCGCTTATTGATGCTTCAGCAATTGATGAATGAGCACGGTCATAAATTACTTTTGATGGACGCATTGAAGCACCACTCTCTAAGTAATAGATACCTAATCTATTTCCGCCACGAGCAACATAATCAGTATGAACACCATATCTTCTTAAAGCGTTAACTGCGCATTGGCCAATCTCATGAGCAGGTACTTTACTAACAAAGTAAGCATCATGACCATAATTTGCCAAAGAAACAGCAACATTAGCTTCGCCACCACCATAGCAAGCATCAAATTCTTGACATTGAACAAAACGAGAATTACCTGCAGATGATAATCTAAGCATTATTTCTCCCATTGTAACGATTTTCATATTTTTCATTCTCCTTAGTTAAGCCATTTGGCTAATTTTTTACAGTTTTCAACGATATCGCCTTTCATCATAAAGCTACCGCCAACTGCGTAAATTGTTTCATTATTTAAATATTCGTCAATATTTGTTTCATCCACTCCACCCGTAGGTAAGAATTTAACTTGTGGGAAAGGTTTAGATAAGTTATTGATTGCTTTTAATCCACCATAGACATTGCTAGGGAAGAATTTAACAACTTTAATACCATATTCTAAAGCTTCCATAATTTCAGTTGGAGTAACACATCCTGGGAAATAAGGAATATTATGTTCATTACAAGCTTCTGCTACACCTTTTGAAAAACCTGGAGAGACAATAAATTGAACTCCTAAGTTAATTGCTTGAAGAGCTTGTTCTTTATTAATAACAGTTCCAGCACCAATACACATATCCTTATATTCTTTAATAGCTAATTCAATAGCTTTAGGAGCATAAGCAGTACGGAATGTGATTTCTGCTACTTTAATGCCACCTTCTAATAAGCTAGATAATTTGTGTCTAGTATCTTCTTCATCTTTAACTACCACAACAGGTATAATCTTATAATGTTCCATTTTAAATCTATTCTCCTTTTACTAATTTATTAGCGTTTTTATAACTAATATTTGTAGCAAGTTCAATTGCGGAGTTTTCGTCATATTCGCCATTTTCCACTAACTCGCCAATGTAACTTGCAAGTACGCGTCTAAATAAATCAAATCTAACATAGCTAGCGAATGATCTGCTATCGGTAAGCATACCCATATTGTTTCCTAAAAATGAGTATTCAGCAATAACACTAAGGTTATGTTTGATACCTAAAACTGTATCATTAAACCACCAAGCAGGTCCAATACTAACATTTCTAAATGCTCCTGTTAAACAAGCAAGAGCTTTTAAGTTTTCATCATTTAATGTATAAAGAATGATCTTTGGTCTTTCTTCATCTTTAATGTTATTTAAGAATTTAATAACATTTTTGATATCAATTGGATTAGAAATAATATCAAATCCAGTATCAGGACCACACGCCTTAAATTCATCACTATTAACATTTCTTGTAACATCAAAGTGAATTTGCATGCTCATATCACGTTTCTTATATTCTTTTGCTAAATAAGTAAGTATAAATCCTAAGAAAGCTTCATAATCAACATCTTTCCATGTATCTCTTTTAATGAATAATGCACGTGCTTCTTCAATAGTTGGATAAACACTAGGAAAGTATTCAAAGCTTTGATCAGATATAACAGCGCCTTTAGAAACAAAGAAATCTAAACGGCTATTAATAACACTTAATAAATCATCTAAATCATTAATTTCTTTATTAGCGCTTTTAGCAAGATCATTTAAATATTCTTCGCTTAATCTAAATAATTTATCAGGTCTAAATGTAGGTAAGATTTTTACTCCATCATAAATACCATGATACTTTAAATCACTAGTAGGATCATCAGTAGTGCAAACATACTTAACATTAAATTTTTTAAACAAATCACGAATGTGCATATCTTTTGCTATTTTATTAGCATTTTCATATATGCTTAAAGCATTTGATTCATTTAATGGTTTATTGATGCCAAATATTTCTTTTAATTCTAAGTGTGACCAATAATATAATGGATTACCAATTAAATTAGGCATAATGCTTGCGTATTTGATGAACTTTTCTTTATAACTAGCATCGCCAGTAATATATTTTTCTTCAATACCATTTAAGCGCATCGCACGCCACTTATAGTGATCTCCACCCATCCATAATTTGCCAATATCTTCCACTAATGGATTAGTGGCAATAGCCTCAGGATCTAAGTGGCAATGATAATCTACAATTGGTAAATCTTTAATTGCTTCATAGATATGTTTTGATGTTTCATTCGTTAATAAAACATTATCATCATAAAACTTTTTCATTGCTTATTTATCCTCCAAATCTTGGTAAGCTTCAAATAAGCCATTAATATAAGCACATCCTAAAGCACGATCAAATAAGCCATATCCTGGTTTTTTATTTTCGCCAAAAATGTTTCTGCCATGATCAGGTCTTACGTATCCATCAAAATGATTCTTGACTAAAACATGAACTATTTCATTAATTGGTAAACTACCAGTTTTTGAATAATGTCCTGATTCATAGAAAGAATTATTGTTATCGGTATAACAAATATTTCTTAAATGAGCAAAGTGAATACGATTAGCGCGTGAGTATTTATCCGCCATCTTGACTAAATCGTTATCTTTTCTTGCTCCTAAACTACCAGTGCAAAATGTTAATCCGTTATTAGTGGATTTAACTGCATCAAATAATTTATCTAAATCTTCTTCGGTAGAAATAATTCTTG
The DNA here is from genome assembly GCA_937893635.1 of uncultured Mollicutes bacterium. Next base: position 3,442 of record CALBGF010000254.1, read on the forward strand.
GTAGTGAGAATATATCCATTGGTGGATCATCTGGGTGAATAGCCATTTTAACATCTAATTCATCACAAACTGGGATAATTTTATTTAGGAAATAAACTAAATTATCAAATAATTGTTCATGTGAAATGTTTTTGTACTCATCAAGAAGACTATTTAATTCTTCTGAAGTATAGCTTTCATCCCATCCTGGTAAATGAAGATTTTTAGGATCTAACTTTTTAAAATCATCAAATGAGAAACTAAGTGATTCACTACCATCAACATTTTGATGATGTAAATTTGTTCTTGTCCAGTCAAATACAGGCATAAAGTTATAACAAATTACTTTAACACCAATTGAAGCAACACGACGAATATTTTCAATGTAATTGGCAATATATTTATCGCGTGTTGGTTTTCCTAATTTAATATCTTCGTGAACAGGAATAGATTCAACAACTTCAAATTTTAATCCTTTATCTTCACATAATTGTTTTTGTCTTTTTAAAGATTCCATTGGCCAAACTTCGCCAACTTTAACTTCATAACAACTGCTAACAACACCAGACATATTAGGAATTTGTCTAATATAGTCTAGAGGTATTGAATCAGTTTCTCCATACCATCTAAATGTTAATTTCATAATTAAACTCCTGAATAAGCAGAGAATCCGCCATCGATTGGAACACAGATTCCGGTAATAAATGATGCGCCTTTAGCATCAATTAAGAATAATACAGCACCGATTAATTCTTCTACTTCACCAAATCTACCCATTGGTGTAGATCTTAAAATCTTACCAGTTCTTGCAGTTGGTGTGCCATCAGGGTTCCATAATAAACTTGCATTTTGTTTAGTTGAGAAAAATCCTGGCGCAATAGCGTTAACTCTAATACCAACATGTGAGAAATGTACTGCTAACCAACTTGTGAAGTTAGAAACAGCAGCTTTAGCTCCAGAATATGCTGGAATCTTTGTTAAAGGTGTATATGCATTCATTGAAGAAATATTTAAGATTGAACAATCTTTTCTTCCCATCATATCACTAGCAAATACTTGAGTTGGAAGTAATGTACCAATTAAATTTAAATTGAATACATATTCAAATCCACTAACATCAAGGTTGAAGAATGTTTTCATACTCTTCATATCATCATCAAGTTCAGCAAATTCATTATCTGTTGTAGCTAATGGATTATTACCACCAGCACCATTAATTAAAATATCAACAGGTCCTAATTGTTTTAATATTTCTTGGTGGCACTCTTCTAACATGTCTTTTTTCAAAACATTTGCTTGTAGGGCGATAGCTTTTCCCCCATTAGCGGTAATTTCATCTGCAAACTTTTGAGCACTTTCTAATTTATAATCAAGTAACGCCACTTTAGCGCCACAAAGAGCAATTGCTTTAGCTAAACAAGAGCATATAACTCCTCCTGCTCCTGTAATAACAACTACTTTATCTTTTAGATCGATAGTAAATGGTAAATCTTTCTTTTCCATATAATTGATCCTCTCTTTCTTTACAATTACATTGTACACTCAAGGTATGTCAATATTAATTGCATTTATTTTAAAGAAATATTGCAAAATGTAAATTGCTATTATATTATAAAAGTATGTTTAACTTTTTATACCGCGACATTGATTTCGCCCACAAATTAAATGGCCATACATTGCCATCCGATGACTTTAAAAAACATATGCACGATTTCTATGAACTAATCTTCTTTGTGAGAGGGGAAGTTGACTATATGATTGAATCAAAAGCAAAGAAATTAGTTCCAAATGATATCATCCTTATTCCTGCTGGTTCATTACACTATGGTGTAGCGGACCAACATCATGAATATGAACGCTATGTCTTAAAATTTCCTATCAACATTATACCTGAAAGTCTAGCTAAAGAATTGCATGAGTTTTCAGGATTTTCTGGTAATTATTCATTTTTAGATCGTTATTTCAAAGAATTAGATACTATCGTGGATAATTACAAGCCAGAACACGCCTATATTTTATTGGTTAATCAACTTATTCGTGTTTTAATTGATATGCAAAATAATAATCAAAAAGAAGACGAAGGTATTCAACATAATCGTGTTGTTGCTCAAGTAATTAACTACATCAATGATAATATTAAAAAGAATATAACTCTAAATGACATTTGTGATGCTTTACACTTCTCAAGAGCGCATATTTCTAATGAATTTTCTAAAGTAATGCGTGTTACTGTAATGACTTATATTCGTTATAAAAAAATCATTGCCGCTCATCAAAAAATATTACAAGGAAATGTCAAAGTAAATGAAGTGGCGTATGAATATGGTTTCCAAGAATATTCCACATTCTATCGTAATTACATAAAAATCATTGGTAAACCACCATACGATAGAAATAATTCTAAAAAAAGATATAAAAATCCTATTGTTTCCTTAAATTAGATGAAGTTTTATTGAATATTGCAATTTGATTAGAATAATAATTGCAATATTTTTTTATTTTACATTTTTTTCAAAGTAACACATTTAAAGCATTCTATAAATTTAGATAGTTTCTATCTATAAATCTTTGAAAAAATTATTTTCATTCATTAATCAATGTTCACAAAATGTAAAAAAGCAAGTAGTTATTTTGCAATATTCTTATGTATTAATTGCAATTGCTACAATTAATTAAGAAATATAAAATATACTCGAAGTTGAAAGCGCTTTGTGCTTTTATAATGGAGGAAAACATGAAAATTCTTAATTATCTTAAAGATTTCATAAAAACTCGTACGGCTGGATTCTATATTTCTAGCGTGGGAGCTATTTTATGCTTAATCTCTTCATTCATCTATTGGGGTGGATATGTTGGCAGTCCAGACATCGGTAGTTACTACAATGTTGGAGTTCCATTACTTTTGTTAATCGGAAGTCTAGTTTTCATTGGAATGATTCTATTTGATGTTACTAGCAAATTTGCTACTCCTATACTATGGATTATCACTTTAGCCGCATTTTGTTTAGATATTCGTACATCTTATATGTATCTAACAACTGTGTTCTTTGGTGGTGTAACTTGGGATGCATTTACAACAATGAATATGGGTTTCTTTTTACCTTTAGTTTTTATGTTAATTGCGCTCATTTTATCATTTATTGGAATAATGAAAAAACAAGGAAGGAAGGAAACATATGAAAAGAAATAAAGCAAAAGTTGTGTTTAAAGCATTAACTACATCTTTTTCATTTTTACTTGCTGTTTTATTAACAGGAAATGCAATTATTAATGAAAACGCACAAACTATTAATGGCTTTTTAAACGAAACAACAAACATCATGATTGAAGATGAAAATGCTGAAAATGAAGATACAACATATTACAAAACCAAATTCAAATCTGTTAAAGAAGAAAAAGAAAATGGTATGAAATTATGCGAAGATGTTGTATCAGAAGGTGCTGTATTATTAGAAAATAAAAACAACGCACTTCCATTAACTGGAGAAAAGCCAAAAGTAAGTTTATTTAGTGTGTCTAGTGTAGATATAGCTATTGGTGGTGGCGGATCTGGTTCTAATGGCGGCGCTAGTAAAATTGACTTCAAAACCGCTCTTGAAGATGAAGGATTTGAAGTAAATAGTAGTCTTTGGGATTGGTACAATGCTAATAAAGGCACATATGGACGTGTTTCTAATAATGGTGTTGGTGTTGAATACACTATTGGTGATGCTAGTTGGGATAAACTTCCTAATAGTAAAGATGATAGTGCTGATGTTGCTATATTTGTGTTAACAAGATTAGGTAGCGAAAGTGTTGATATTCGTTATAATACTGGTGATAAAAAAGACATGACCAATGGTAACTATCTTGAATTATCTCCAAACGAAATCTCAGTCATTAGCAATATAAGTAGTCGTACTGGTGAAGGAAAACAATTTAAACATTTCCTTGTTATTATGAACACTACTAACCAAGTCGAATGCGATTTTGTAAGTGATTATAATATTGATTCATTAATTTGGTGTGGTACAGTTGGTACTTCAGGTACACGTTCATTAGCTAAAATAATGCGCGGTACAGTAAATCCATCGGGAAGATTATCTGATGCTTTCTGGAATGAACATCGTTTAAATCCTGTATACGCTAACTGGGGAACATTCTTCTATTCATTACCTGGCGGTGGCGATTCAAGTAAAATCACTCAAGATGGTATTGGTGGATCATGCAGCCCGTATGTAGTTTATCAAGAAGGAATTTATAATGGCTATCGCTATGCTGAAACCCGCTATGAAGATAAAATGCTCCAAATGGCAAATGTTGATGATGCATCATATACTTATGATTATTATGAAGCAATTGCTTATCCTTTTGGATATGGCTTATCTTACACCACATTTAGTTATTCTGATTTTGCATTAAAAGAATATAACGCACAAAAAGATCAATATATCTTTAACGTAAAAGTAACTAATAGCGGCGAAGCAAAAGGTAAAGAAACCGTTCAATTATATATTCAAAAACCATATACAACTTATGATATTGAAAATAATATTGAAAAATCCGCTGTTGAACTAGTAGCATTTAACAAAACAAAAATATTAGATAAAGGCACTAGTGAAGTTGTTGAATTAGTTGTTGATGGTAAATATTTTGCTTCTTATGATAGTTATAAAGCAAAAACATACGTTGTAGATGAAGGTAACTATTATTTCACAGTTGCAAAAGATTCTCATGATGCCATTAACAATATATTAAAGAAAAAAAACTCTAGTATTAGTACTTCTTTCAAAGGAAATACTACTGAAGGTAGCTCTAATTTTGTAGCTACTGTTCACAAAGATTTTGATGCAGAAAAGTACTCTACATCCGTAACTGGAAAAGAAATCACAAATCAATTTGATAATGCTGATTTAAAACTTTATTCTCCAGAAAATAAAGATGCTGTTACATATATGAGTCGTAATAATTGGGCTGGTACAACTAAATTTGGATTTGATGCAAATATGAACAGCCTAAACAATCAAGTTAAATTAGTTTGGACAGATAAAATCGCCGAAGAAATGACTGATGTTATTACTGCTCCTGAAAAATCTGATGTTCCATATCCAACTTATGGCTCAACTAAAACAAATTATTCTTTAATCAACTTAAGAGTTGATGAAAATGGTAATAAGATTCCATTTGATGATCAAAAATGGGAAGATTTATTAGATCAATTAACTTTTGAAGATATGGCAAGTTTATTATCTTGTGGTGTTCGTATGACCAAAGGTATTTCTTCTATTAATAAACCTACTACTATTGACCATAATGGTGGCGTTGGTGTTAACCAATCTTATAGTAATAACTCTGGTTTCAATAGAGGCTTTGCTGTTTCAAATAATGACCCTGATCGTAACACTACTCCTTCTGCTTATCCTGCAAACGCTGTTGTTGCTGCAACATTCAATGAAGAACTTATTGAAGAATATGGACGTGCATGGGGTGAAGATTGCTTATGGGCTGGCTATTCTGGATTATATGGTCCAGGTGTTAACCAACATCGTGGTGCATACGGCGGAAGAACATTTGAATACTATTCTGAAGATTCATTCCTTGGTGGAAAAATCTGTGCTGCATTATGTAGAGGATTAGTAGAAAAAGGTATTTATGTTTATTTAAAACACGCTATCTTAAACGAACAAGAAGGCAATAGATTATATGTTGCTACTTGGGCAAACGAACAAACAATTCGTGAATTATACTTACGTCAATTTGAATTAGCTATTACTGAAGGTGGCGCACAATGTGTAATGTCTGGTTATAATAAAATTGGTGCTATCTGGACAGGTAAACAAGGATTTATTAACAATGTCTTACATGATGAATTCGGTATGAGCGGATTTGCTGTTACTGACTTCGTACTTGATCCACACTGGCAAAGACTTGCTATTGGTGCTTTAAATGGTAATGCTCTTGTTGACCGTGACTTCTCTGGTTATCCAGTATTTGATATTTGTAAACCAGGAACAACAGGTTATGGTCACGTTGCTCAAGCAATGCGATTAGAAGTACATCGTATCTTATATACAGTTGTTCATAGTGCCGCTATGAATGGTATATCATCTAGTACTAAGATTATTGAATTACAAGCAAATTGGAAATATATCATTAACGCTGCAAAAACAAGCTTAGTGACTTTATTTGCCGGATCTGCTTTGTTATTAACTTGGTGCTATGTCTATGACTTTATAGAAAAAAAATATATCAAAAAACCTTTAGAAAATGGAGGTAAAAAATAATGAAAAAGCCATCAATTTTCACATTAGGTATTACTGGTGTTAGTGTTATTTGTGGCATTGTAGTTATTGCAAGTGTCGTAAGTGCCGCTAATGGAATCAAAGATAAAAATAAGATTATTGCAGATAACACAGAAACACCAATCGATTACATTGACGAAACAACATTAGAAGAAGGATTAACTTCTTATACATTTGAAGCAGAAAATGCCGAATTCAAAGGAAAGAGTTCTAATGGATCTTCAATGTTAGACCACGCTTGTACTGGAGCATCATATTACTTTAGTGATGGCCTAAGTGGTGGCATGGCTCTATATAATATTTTCACTTCCCCTACTGAGAAAGAGAAAAATCAAGTTGTTTTTACGTTTAATTCTGATAAGAATGTAACTATCAATATGGATATAAGAGTATCAGTATGTAATAGCAACGTATTCACTGCTTTTAGTTTTAGTGACTTATATTCAATTAAAGTAAACAAAAAACTTTTAGGCATTAACGACTCAATTCCTAAGACTGGCGATGAACATGGTATGGCGTCTATAAGAACACCTATAAATATTGTCGCGGGTGAAAACAAAATTATTTTCGAAACCAAGCCATATACATCTTATACTAAGGCTATATTTGATTGTATTACTCTTAATACAACGGCCAATGTAACCGGCTATGAACCTCATTATTGGGATTTATCTAGTTTTGAGATTTTACTTCCACCATCTTTAAATCGTTTAGGACAAGTAAAACGTATTTGTAACGATGGTGAAGCACCTATCTCATTTGGAACAGCTAATATTCCAGATATAACCACTGGCTTAGCTACTGGTTTATATAAAGAAGTTGATTCAGAAGATGAATCTGGTAACAAAGTTAAACAATACTTCTTCTCAAATTCTGAATTCTTAGTTACTTCTGATCCACTACCAAAAACAGCTCAACATAAATTAACAATTGTAAGTGATAAAGTAACATTTGAAGATGATACTAATGAAGCTAACGTTTGGGAATTCTATGAAATGCCTACAATAAAGAATAAATTAGACGGCTATAAAATTGTGGGTTGGTACAATGTTAAAAACCCATCCGAAATATGGTTAGCTAAAGAATTTGCAATGCCTAAATATGATGTTCAAATTGCACCATATTTTGAAGTTAATGAGTTCTTAGAAGAATTTGGAAAAGGTGGAAAAATCAACCTAAATGATACTAGTGAAGGTTATAAACCTATTCACTCTAATGGCTCAAATGGATTTGATGCTAATACATTAAGGAAAAATGTTACAAAAACTATTATCAAAGATCCTAATAGTTTTGCAGAAGTTGCTACATTATATCAATCTGATAAATCCCCTCAAGAAGGCTGGAGTTTCTTAACTTGTAATACAGCAAAAATTAATGGTGCAGATAGAATGGATTTAATTTATAAACTTCAAAATCAAGGTAGTGATACATTAAATCTAGAAATATGGCAAACAAATGGTAGTGCTAATCCAACTGCTGCAAGTAACCCTCATAAGAGTGTAACTATTAAACCAAATGAAATTGTTTCATTTGAATTAGAAATTGCAGGATTTAGCAATGGCAATGTGATGACATATATTTTATTTAAAAATAATTGTTCAGGCAAATTAAGATTAGCTATGACGCAATATTCAAAGAAATCATCGACATTACCTACACACAATGTAACACTTCAAAACGTAGAAGGAAGTAACTTAAAAGTTAAATTTGCTGACGGAACTACTTCTACTAAACTCAAAGAAGAAAAAGTATTACCTGATATAGTTGTTGAAGGTAACGAAAATTACGAAGTTGCAGGATTTATTAACGCTAATGATATGACAAAATCTTGGACTATCTCACAATTTGTTATGGGAACAGAAGATATAACATTAATTCCTTATTTTGCTTATAAAAATCACTATCAAGTTGATTTATCATATCAAAAAGATGGTAATGTAATTCACCCACGTGGAATAAATGGATTTGAACTAAAGCAATTATCTGATGCTGTTACTACAGGATTTACTTTAGTAGGCGATGGAACCGATAAACACTATGAAGCTGTTACTTACTTTAATTGGAATGAAGAAGTTAAAACTGGTTATTCATTTATAAATATGGCTTCGAATAATGTGTATGGTAAATATAACGTCATTTATACTTTCAAGAATGAAGGCAGTGAGACTATTTCGTTTAAAATTAAGCAAATTAATACTAGTGGTGAATTTGAATCAGATACTGTACCAAGTACTGAAGTGACATTAAACCCAGGCGAAACTAAGGTTGTAACTTTAGAAACATCTAAATTAGGTAATGCCAATTCTATTACTTACTATCAATTCTTAAATGATTTCACAGGTGGATTAAAATTAGCAACCACGCAATATTTTCAAAGCATTAATTAATAGGAGGAAAACAATATGAAAAATTATATTAAACCAAGAATTGATATTGAAGAATTACACATCGATGATATCGTACTTACTTCAATTATTACTGACGATAACAATTTAGACATTACTAATCCTAATCAAGGAATCGATGAAGAATTCTAAGGAGTGATTATTATGAAAAAAGCAACAAAATTATTATTATTAAGTAGCGCTTTAGTAGGTGCAGTTATAACTACTAAAGCCGCTGCTTCTACTAAGCCTGTTGACATTAATGACAAATTAATTGAAACCGCTGATGATGCAACTAATAAAACTGCTATTCCATTTAAAAAGGGAATTAAAATTGGTAGTGATGATAAAGTATCAATGTCAAAGACATTCGTACAAATAGGTACACAAACAATCGATGGTAAAGAATATGATGTCATGCGCTTTGCTACCGCCATTAAAGGTAAAATCGATTCTATTTCTTATCAAAGAGGTTATGTTGTGGGAAAAGATGACATTGCACCTAAAGAAGTAGTAACACTTTATAAGGGAATTGTAGCAGATGGAAAAACTTACTACTATAATGGTACATCTGAAACTACCACTGAAGATTATGCTGGTCAATATTACTGGGCATGCTATACGATACGTTATACAACTTCTGATTTAGATTTTTATAATGTTCCTATTCAAATTATTGTAAATGGTGTTAAAGGCACTGAAACTGACGCAACATTAGGGAAGCTAAAAGGTGAAACACATACGCATGCTTATGAACAAAACATTGTTCGTGATGCATTTAAAAAATCTGGTAGAACATATTATAAATCTTGTATCTGTGGTGAACA
>CALBGF010000255.1 GCA_937893635.1 uncultured Mollicutes bacterium
TAGACAGTACGAAGAAATGCATATTTATCCACCTTTATTAGATTAATTAATATAGTGCCTTTAATATTATTAATTTTCTAAACACTGTTGTAATTATATATAATTCACTTACATGTGTCAAATTAAAACAAAAAGGTTTCAAACCATGCACATAATTCGTTTGCTTTATAGCACTATATTAATAACTTTTCTTTTACTTTTTTTACATCAATTCCGCATTGAAATAAATAAGATTCAATGTCAGTATATTTTTTCTTGAATGTAGTTAATAACTTTGAAATAATATCAGGCATTTTTTTAATATACAAGTTATCAACATTATTTAAATCAATTTTATTTGATAGTTTTTCAATACTTCTCATATAGTCTTGAACAATTGAGAAAAAATCCGCTCCAGTTGCTAAATGAATAAGAATTGAAACGATTCCTGTTTTATCTATGCCATTTTTACAACTTATTATTATTTTGCCTTCAGCATTTAATATAACAGTGAATATCTCTTTTATCTTTCTTTTTTGAGATAATATATGCATATACTCATTTACTAAAATAAATTCCATATCGCTCAAACAATTAGAATATATATTTTCAGAATCTGCAAAAATTTTATTATCAAGACTAATAATATGAAGTTTAAATGAATCATAAAATTCATTATTCATTATTTTTTCTTTTCTTAAATCTAAGATATCAGTTACACCAATTTTTTTCAAATAATCACAGTCATATGAGTCAATAAAGTCTAAACAATCTGAACGTATTATTAGATTATTGATATTTCTATTATATTTACTTAGATATCTTGTGTTTTGTGTTCCAGAAAGAGATAGTTCTTTATATCTTTTTCCAAAAGCAAATTTCAAATAGTTCTCATCAACATTAAGACTTTCTCTCTCTAAATCACTGCTAACAAGAACTGATAACAATTTGACAATATCTTTATTATTGTGATCTTGATAGAAGGTGTGATTTTTATCAAGGCTTGATATCAACTTCATTTCATCATCAGATAAGTTAAAATTAAAGATATCAAAATTTGACTTTAGATGTTCCACAGAATGAGTTCTAGGCAATGGAATCACACCATTTTGTAAATCCCATCTAAGAATTATCTCTTGAACAGTTTTCCCATGATTATTTGCAATATTCATAAGGATGGTATCTTTTGAAAAATCAATTTTTCCTTGCCCTAATGGACTCCAAGCTTGAAGAACAATATTTTCTTCTTTGCAAAAACTTAATAAGTTCTTTTGTTGATAATATGGATGAAGTTCAACTTGATTTACACTTGGTTTAATTTTACAGTGAAGGCATAAATCCATAAGTCTGTCAACACTAAAATTTGAAACGCCTATTGCCTTGATTACGCCTTGTTTATATAGCATTTCTAGAGCTCTCCATTCACCAAAGATATCTCCATATGGCTGATGAATTAACATCAAATCAATATATGATGTATTAAGCCTTTTTAATGTTTTTTTTACTGCTAGAATGGTATTTTCATAACCATCAGAAAAAATTTGTATTTTAGAAATAATAAAAATTTTATTTCTATAATCTTTTATAATCTTTCCGATTTCTCTCTCATTGCCATAATTAGCCGCAGTATCTATAAGTTCGTATCCAATTTTAAAACCTTCATTGATTATTTCATCCAAGTTTTGTACATGAACAGTTCCTAAACCGATTGATGGAATTGAATATCCATTATTTAGAAATATTTTTTTCATCGTTTTCATTCCATTGTCCTGAATAAGGATTATATAGACATCTAGGATTTTTTGATGTCATTGAACCGCATACAGATATTCCAAGAGCTCTACAATCTCTACAGGCATAGCGGAACTCACAATCCTTACAAACATCTATCTTATCAAAATTAAGCCACCACTTGTTAATTGTTTCTTCCTTTTCAAGTATTTCCCTAATCGTATTGTTTTTAATATTTCCGTATTTATAATTTCTTTCGAATTCGCATGGAATAACATCACCATTTTCCATGATTGCAATTTTGCCATACCAACAAGTATTCAAAAACATATTTTTTTCAAATTGTTCTTCGCTTGTCCAAAAGTTTGGTTTTTTAAAGTAAGCAAAATCTAATGCTTTTTGGGAAATTGGAGTATGCTTGCTTTGAGTTCCACCATAAACATTTCGAATAACATCATATTTCTTGAAATTCATTCCAATAGATTTTACGAATTCAACTGTTTGATCAATATATTCTTCATTTTCTTTCATCACAACAATTGAAGAAGTGACATCAACATTTTTTTCTTTAAGTCTTTTCACATTCTTAACAAGTTTATCAAAGCTGCCTTTAATTGTAGTTATTTTATCATGAATTTCAGCATTTGGACCATAAACAGATATTTTTACTCGAATATTGTTATCAACAATGGTCTGAAATAATCTATCATCAATCAAAGTCCCATTGGTAAATATAGTAATATCAATTGGATATTGTGCCGCATAAGAAAGAATTTCATTTACATTTCTATTGCAACAAGGTTCTCCTCCAATAACAATTAAACGATTAATTTTTTCAGCAGCTAATTGATCGATGATATCCTTCCATTCATCAAGAGACAAAACGTCTTCGAATCCTAAGTGCTCATTGCCTTCATAACAATGTAAACATCTAAGATTGCATTTTTGTGTTATTTCAATCCATGCCATTTCTAATTTAATATCAAATTTTTTTGATGTTAGATACTCACATGGTTTGAAACTACAACTAATCAGTTGATTTTTATCTAGCATCTTTAAGTAATCATCTTCCCCAATATCTACTTTACCAGATATATATTTTTTTATGATATCACACCCAAAATCATTTACAGAATAAACTTTCTTTGTATTAAAATCATAAATCGCACCATTTTTTGCACCTTGTACGAATAAAACTTTATTATTTATTTTATAAATCATTATAGTCTCTCCTTTTCAATATTGGCCATTAGCCATATTTTTTCGAATTTTTCATAAAGATTTTGATTGTCTTTAGCATTGTTTTTTATATCTTCAATAAAAGCAAACATGTTTTTTCTACAATATTCTATATCATTTTCAATATAAAGATGGGAAAAATAATTTTTAATCAATTTAAATTCGTTTGCTTCAATATCATCGATATTTTTTTGGTATTTTATAATAGATTTGTCAATTACCTTAGCCATCTCATAATTTTTTTTCAAGCGTAAGTATTGTACAGGAATTGTATTTTCTAGCAAAGGAATTAATTCAGATGAAATAAATTTAAAATATTCGTAACATTTATTATTCTTAAAGCGATAATTATATATATCAATTCCATAATAATCATCCCCCAATAATCCATTATCATGAACCATATCCTTAAATTTGGTTTTTTCAAAAATTATCATATGCAAAGAACCATAGTGATAAATATTTGACGACTTTATTTGGCACAAATAATTATAATTCTCCTTTATTGTATCCAAAGAAGAAAATGGATTAAAGAAAATAAAGCCAAAACGCGCCCAAATTCCAACTTTACTCAGAATGTTTAAAGCATTAAGATTATCTGATAATGTCGCTCTTTTATTATAAAGCTTTATATCTTGTTGATTTCCAGCATCGACACCAAGGAATAATGAATAAAACCCACATTCTTTCATCAAATAATATAAATCACAATCTTCCTCAAGTATACAATCAGTATTTACTAATGCTGTAAAAAGAAGATTTCTATTCAATTCTTTAATTTTTGTGAAAAGTGATATTAATCTTTCTTTATTCCCGTTTTTATTAAAATCAAAAAGATTATTATCTATGAAATAAAAATTTTTGATTTTGAATTTTCTTGAAACATATTCAATTTCGTTGAAAATTCTATCTACACTTTTAAAAACAACTGGCTGTTTTCTAGACCAACAAAAAGTACACATTCCAGAACAAGTATCGCACTTTGTAGAAAGACAATGAATTTTATATTTGTTATTTTCGTAGTCATCAAATTCATAGTAATCAAAGCAAGGCCAACGATTAATATCACCAGAAAATATTGCCCATTTTTTATTTTCAAAATTATCATGTGTTGCAATAGAAGGATTGTCAATCTTACTTTTTAGTTTAATTGAATCAATTATATTCTTAACAGGCTCTTCAGGATCACCAAGAACTGCGTAGTCAAGATATATACATTTATTTAGCAATTCTTTTGTGCAGTTTGAAGACACTCTTCCAAAAGAAAATGTTGTTATATTTTTGTTACTCATCTTTGCATATTTAAAAATTTCTAAAGCTTTCCAAAAGTATGAAATATCAATAAATATCCCAATAGCATCACAATCATTATCTATCAAATTCAAATAATTTTCATTTATAATAGGTTTATTTAAGAATAAAGTATTTATTTCACATTTGGTGTTTTCTCTAAGATAAGAAGTTAAGTACTCCAAGCATGGATTTCCGTATTTGTAATTTGATCCTTCGCAATTTCCAAATGTTGTTGGAGTTCCACCCATTGATATTAATAATATTTTCATTTAATCCTCACTCTCATAAATCAAGTAGTTGACACATTTTGAACACACTTGATTTTCGTCATATATTCTTGTTTTCTTCTTGAGCCATTTGTTATTATTTATGGCGGAAACAGATGAAATTGTTGGAAATAAAATTACTAATTTTATTTTTCTTTTATTTCTCAAATAACTATTTCGAATATTTTCTATCCATTTTAAATAAGTATCAGAATCATAAAAAGGATTAAACAAATAAAAAACATTTGAATCATCATATCCAGAAAAATAAATAGCATCTTCGTTAAATATTTTTTTTGTTGGACACCCTAGCATTTCCAAGTTGTTTACACATAAATCGTATAATTCTTTGTTGAGTTCTATACCTTGTAAGTTTTTATATCCATTAACCCAAAGAAATGACAAAAAAATTCCTGCGCCACATCCAATGTCAAAAATTTTATCATCCTTATTAATTTCACCACTGGATACTAATTTTTGAGCCAATGAAATACTTGTTCCTTCATAAGAATTATAACTGACTATTGTTTTTTGGTGTTTGGATCCATCAGTTAAATTATATTTTTTAATAAATGCTTTATAACTTCTTTTACAATTAGATTTTTTTATTTTTACAGAAATTTTATCCAATAAAATTGCAAGTTTATTTAGCATAAATACCTCCATAATAGTTGAAATGGGTACCCAGTGGAACGCCACTAGATACCCCGGGCCTAATTTAGTCTGCTGGGCCGCAATCAGTTACACAAGCTGCACTTTCAACTTCGGTATTAGAAACGCATTCTAATGTTGCCATAACCTTTAACCTCCTATTAATTTTATTATTTCAACCATAATTGCTTATAGCGGAAAACTTTATTTTAATTTAATACAATTTAGCATTTTTTATCAAATAAAGCAATGAGATGGATTCCTTAATTATTATGTAAAATTAACCAAAAAGGATTTATTATATTAAAATAATCAATAGATAAATATTACTCTTTCTAATTTATTACTCTAAGTGTCATATTTTTTCTTTTGATATAAATTCTGGCTTTCTTAATCAAAAAAAAGCAATGCAAAACTCTTGAGTTATAATAATAATATTTTTCTTATTACTTTTTAATAACCTAGCTTGTTAATCTATTATGATATCTTGTTATCTTTAATTCATTTATTGATCCAATAATTTCAATTTATCTTTATCAAATAAAAAGCGTAACAATATTATAAAATAACAACTTATTTTTTATTTAATGTAATGTCCACTGAATGGTATGATATTGCCTACAGCATTCAAATAAATATTTTGGTTTGAACATCTACTTGGATGTTTATGTCTTACTATTCTTGTTCCTGTTAAATAATAGTTTACTACATGATTACCATTGAGAGAACTTATTCTAGTTGCAATACTATTAAGATTGTTGATTATATTATTAGACAAATAACATGATGATCCGCAAAAAATCACAATATCTATGGAAGAAAGTGATTTTTTTGAAACAAAGTCTACTATGGATATCATTATTTCTTGTGATTGATCTGTTTTACCTTTTCTTCTAAATTTATTTGTTTGTACATAAGAATACAAATTCATTAAATAATATCCATCATATCCATTTGAGTTTAAACATTTGCTCAATAGTTCATTTGTTTTATCTAGATTATTAGGTAAACAATAAGAAGGATTAAGTCCAATTGCAATTGCCATTTTATTTTTATTTCCCCATTTAATTTCCTCTATATATTTATAAGTATGTGGACTGATATTAGCTTGAATACTAATTCGTTTAATAGTAAAAGGACTTTTTTGACCACCTGTGTTCAACATTTGTGCACTATTTATTTGATTAGATTTATGAGATCTATTGTAATTGTTTATAAATGTATTAATCATATTTTTTTCTCTCTTTTCTTTATTATGTCGCAAAAATCAAAAATTAGTTTATTCGATTTTTGCTAATGTTTCATTAGATTATTTGTGCTTTTTCATTTTATATTAATTAATCAATAAAAACTTAGTAGGTAACACTTAATAGGTATATAACATCAGTTTATATATTTCATAATTTTTTAATAGTATTACTAACTACGTCTAGAACCAACAATTGGATTAAGCAAAAGATGCAATCTATTTTCTATGTCTGATAATATTGTTTTTTTATACTTTTGAAATCCATCATTTAACACAAATGCATAAATAATTATTTTATCAGATAAATCTTTTCTTTTTTCGTCAAATATTCTTAGAGAATAAGTTGGCTCTGAACACTCATATAAATGTTCATTAATTCTTTTAAAAATATTTTCTTCGTCTTTACCTAAATATAATATTGTACTATTTTCTATTTTCTTATTCACAAAAGTTTTCTTTGCTTTCGCTCCATACTTGACTTTATTAAACTCATTTGTTAAAGAAACTAATTGATTATTTTTACTATCATAATCAATCATAAAAATATAAATTCCAGGGCCCTTTTTAGATTCTAGATTTTGTTTGTCATCTATTTTGTGCCCATTTAAAGTCAATTCAAACAATTTAGACTCATATTTGTATGATGGATCTTTTACACATTTATCAATTTTATTTGATTCATTACCAAATAATTCATCAAGTAATTTTAAAGAATTTTTTATATAATCATTATTTTCACTTTTCATTTTGCCACCACTCTATTTTTTAATATTAAACAAACAATAATATATTGAATTACTTAAGATATTTTTTAAAACTTTGGTAACAAAGCCGCTAATAAATCGCCTTCACCAATTCTTGTTCCATATTCATCGTAAGTATAAGTTCCATCAAATCTACCAATTCTACGACCATATCGATCATAAATATACTTGTTATTTCCTTGTTCATCTGTTCTACCTATTATAGTCCCATATCGATCTTTTAAATACTTAGTATTCATATAATTTTCCTCCAATTTTCGAATATAAAACCAACTTTACTAATTTGCTAAATTAGGTACTGGTACCTGAAAATTATTAACATCCGCAGTAATGAGACTACTACCAACAGTATGTTTTACATTCATTGTTTGACTATTAGCAAGACAATATTTGTATTTTGCTGATTCCGGCTTTCCATCATCCCAAGTAACATCAACACCATACCAACTAGTAATGTTTTTAGTATAATTCCACATATGCCCAACATTTTCAGATGTTCCTACTACCGTTATAGTTTCAATTTCTACTAAATCAGAAAGTAATTGATATGTTTTAGCATATCCTTCACATACTGATCCCGTAGAACTATCGTTATCAATCGCGCCAAGAATATTATGCGCATGTTTATTAGTGGATGGTGTTCCATCTACATATTCATAATATGTTGAATCACAAATATAGTCGTGAATAAAACGTGCTTTTGTAACATTTGAAGAATTATTTACTGATTGAAATTTAGAAAGAAAACCATTTTTATAATTTTCAATTTTAGTATTATATGTTGCTCTAACAGAAGATGATATATACCCGTCATCAAAAAGGACATTAATTACATCACAAAACATTCCATCGATAATACCCATAGTATATTGAAATCCATTTTTCAAAAAATAAAATTCCGGATTATTATGTAAAAAAGAAAAGTAAACTGCTTTTACCACATCTAAATTTTCATATTTAATTTGGCAAATAACTTGTGAATTATAATCAGCGTTATTTTCTAATACATCTTTGCAAGCACCATATAAGTTTTGATACAACGATATCGCTTCATCTTTGTAAGCAGAATAAATCGAATTATCTTTAAATTGTAAATAATCATAACGCTTAATATCATAATTATATGATGGCGCTATACTATTTGCGATACTATTAAAATTAGAACTTTTATCAGCACTTGGAAAATGAATAAGCATATCGCAAGAAGATAATAAAAAAGATATTAGCCCTAGTCCAATTAAATATTTAAATTTATTATTTGTTTTAATCTTGTTATTCATAAAATCCTCCGTAAATATGAAACAACTAGCATTTCATTTATGCACATATATATTAGTTTATTTATTAGCAATTAGTCAATTTATTTAAACAAAAACACGACTAATCGCATCTTTGGAGGAATAATTAATAAAGAGATATAAAAATACGTACAATTAT
>CALBGF010000256.1 GCA_937893635.1 uncultured Mollicutes bacterium
GATCCATGGTAAGGATCTATTGCTAGTTCGATTCTGGCAGGAGGCACCATTCGAACATTTTAGCCGATTCTATCGGTTTTTTTTATTTTTTCGTGAGAAGTTTTGAGAAGTTTTCTTCTCACGCTGATACAATTCTTGCTCATTGTAATAGTTTGCTATAGCCATTTTACGTGATGGAAACAGGTGAGCATATACGCGTGTAGTAACATTACTTGACGAATGACCGAGCCATGCGGCTACTTGATCAGGTTGAAAACCATTGTTAATTAATTCAGTTGCGCAGCTATGGCGGAACTCATGAAGCTTGATATGTCGCAATCCTGATAATTCTTCATATTTTTTTTGCGCAAAGCGTATAGGTGTAAAGCCGATGGTAAAATGATCGTTAGACCGTTTAAATATAAAATCATTGCTTTTATGGCTTTCTAGTTCTGATATATATTCTTTGTACGCTTCATAAATGCAATCTAGCATAGGGTAATCACGTCTAGAAGACTTTGTTTTAGTTGATATATACATTTGCTTACCTTGACCAATTTTGTTTGTTATACAGCCTTCTATAAATAATCTAGATGGTGTTATGTCTTTGTGTCGTAGTCCTAAAGCTTCACCAATACGTAAGCCATAGTTGAATAGAAGAAGAAACAATAAACGGTACATGCTTGAATCTATCACACTAAGAAACTTGTTAAACTCTTCACGTGTGTAGTAATCATAATGACTACTATGCGCGTTGCTATCGTATGGAACTGATAAAGAAGTAGTATTAATGTTTGTTAGTCCATACGCTTTTAAATAGTTTAAATATTCTTTTGTTAGTCTAAAGATTCTTTTTTTATCAGAATAATTAGATTGATTAATCTTCATTGCGAATAGTTCTATATCAGATGTATTTATGCTATTAAGTTTATAATTTTCAAAAAACGGAAAAATGTATTTTTTTAATAGCAACTTTTTATTATATGCAGTAGTGATTTTTACATTGTTATAAACATAAGTAATATACTTATCATTTAAGTCTTTTAAAGTAAAATCACCTTTAATTATATCTTGACTTGATTCGTAAAACCTTGCTAAGAATAATAATGCGCTTTCTCTACTTAAAAAACCGCGCTTTGTTATTTGCATATTGTGCCTATTGATTTTTACATAGAATCTAGTGCCAGAAGCTGTTTTATATTTATATACGTTAGCCATGTTCGTTGCGCTCCAATCGTTCAAATAGATCAGCTTGAAAGTAAATACTTATAATAGTTTTATTTATATCATCAATTAACTTTTGCGCCTCAGCCGGCCATTGTTCAAAAGATGAATTATAAATAACATTATTAAATCGGCGTGTGTGTAAGCATTTGGTATTGTCATCTAGATATTTAATAACTAGTTTCATTGCTTTCACACTCTAAAATCATTGCTTTGATTTTCTCATAGTTTTTATTATCTTTGTTAATACTCATCCAGATAATACCGTTGCAATTTAAGTAACTATTTTCAATCATAGTTTTTAATAAATCATTTTGTTGTTTTGTTGTCATTTTTATTACCTCCGTACTTGAATCCAAACATTTCTTGAGCGGCAAAGCTTCGCATTGATTGCCAATTTAATGGTGATGGTGTTAAGTTAGTAAATGTTTGTTGATCATCAAAAGATAATTTTGCTTTAGCCATTTCATCAAGAAACAGTTTTTTCATTGATGTAGTTTCATAACGTCCTGAATAACTTAACTTATCAATGATAAATACTTTTTTGCTTTCTACATCATCATTAACACCTTCAGTTGTTCCATTTTGTGCATATACGTTACATTCAGTATAAGAATACTTATTAACGCGCTTGTAATAGTAGTTATTAACTTTTTCAATTATCTTTTTAATAAAATAATTAATAAGCGATTGTTCTTGTTTGTTTTCGTCACGTTCTAAAGAATAATCATCATATTTGTTAAGTAGCCACATACACAAGTATTGCTCAATACTCCATAATTTAAGTGACGACTTTTTCTTCATCTTGCGTTTATCAAGTAAGATGATAGTTTCAAACGTTGAACGTGTATCAGCATTAAGACCAACGTTGCGTTGCTCGTCCGCAATGAGTTTAAACATTGTTTTAAACCTGATTGTTGAATCATGGCTCCATATCTTCAAACGCTCAGTGAATTTATCATTTTTTTGATTAACGTTCATAGCTGCGCCATCAGCTTTTTTTACACTGTCAGTGTTGCCGCGTTCCTTGCCTATTTCAGTAATTGTATAAAGTCCAACATCAGGCACGTAATATTCGTGTGAATCGTAATAATTAAACTTATGACCGAGTCTTAAATAATCGTAGTTAATAACAACGTTGTAGTTACGTTTCTTAAATTCTTTGATAGTTTCATCAATTGGATCTAAATGATTAACGTTTAAATAGTGTTGCTTTGGATTGATTCCATCGTTAAACATGATTGTATAGTTACTAACTGAATACGGCTTTTTATGAATGTAAAAGTAGTAAACTAGCATATAATCAGTAAGCGCATGACCGATAAATTCATCGGTTAAGCCGTCCCATTTATTGAGTTTTACATACTTATCACAAAAATAAATTGTTGGATCATGCGTTTGATTATATTCTTTTTGACGCATGAACATATCTTTATATATGTCTAGTTGATTTGCAAACGTTCCATTGTTTTTTTGCTCTTCAACATAAGCGCGTAATTTTGCGTAATTAACAAATGGAAACTTTCTTTGAATATCAAGCATTGTTGATAGTATCATCTTTGGAAAAAGTATTTGAACGTAGCAAACAGCGAATGTTACCGCTAAGGCGTTCTTGCCAGCACGTGAGCCACCATTGATTAAAATTTCATTTCCTGATGTTTCTAAAAACTCAACCATTTTATTTTCTTTGTCTTTTATTCCATCAGTTGCCATTTTTAAACGTATTACATCAAACAACCAATATACAAGAATGATTCTTATAATAAACGGTATTGAAAAATAAACGGGTAGAAAATCGACAAAGTGAATAGCTATTCCTTTCCAGATAATATTAAAATCAAACTTTGCTAAAAAATGGTAGTAGTTACCAATTAAGTCAACACCAATAGTGAAAAGTTGAAAGTAAAACGCCGCTAATATCGCTAAAGTGATTAATAACCATTTTTTAAAATATCGTTTTATAGCTTCTTTAATTGCTAATACTTTAGGTGATATTTTATCGGTAAAACGTTTATACCAGGTTAAAGCCTTTGTATCTTCTGGCGAACTGTCTTTTTTATAGTGTCTAATTGTTAAGACAGCTAACATAATTACTAAGCAAAGTAATATATTAAGCACTAAAACAACAATAGATGTGATACTTGAAAAGTTCATGGACCAATTAAGCCAGAATGTTTTGTTTATTAAAAGTTTAAACATCATAGTTAAATGATGGCCAATCATTTCAAAGTCAATTGGTAATAAATCAAAAATTGATCCACCAGCGTTATTAATTAAATAATCATAACTAATTGATGGTTCTGGTATTACTGCGTCACTATCAGCAAAGATACATTTAAAATAGTAAATGACTGATTGCACAAAACTTTTTAATGCTAACCAGAATCTAACAAAATGACTATTAAAGCAAAAAACAAGAAGCAATGTTAAAACAACCGCAACTAATATTAATTGCTTATAGTTTTCTTTTACTCCTTGTTTTAATTTTTTTAGCATAGAAAGCACCTCCAGTCGTGTTTCTAATTAAGTAAATAAAGATATAAGTTATTGTTACTATCAAATAAAGCATTATTAATAAAATAGAATGTTTGTTCATCATCTTTAAATGTAAGTGTTACACTGTACGCTTTTTCATCCACAACATAAGTGAATGACTTGTTATCAATTAATGTTGATGATTCATCTTCTTCATTTTTTTCATATGCAAGTAATCTTCCTGAATCATCAAAGAAACGATAAACAAGTGTTGTAGATTCGTCAAAATATGTATTACCAGATAAAACAAAATCATGATTATTATTAATACCCATTTTGAAAGCTGTTATAAATATAGATGATATTATTAAGACAACAATAATAATTACTATTGTTAAAAAGAATTTTAGATGATCAACTTTTTTTAATTTAATTCTATCATCCATTTTTTATCATTCCTTTTTCTTAAATATCATTACTAGCGTTGGACCTAGTTTTGATATTACCCAGACAACACCGCCTATAATGGCAATTGTGCCTAAAGACGACATAATCTTTTTTAACGTTTCCAAAAATTGTTCAAGCGCTGTTTTTGTAGGATCATCTATATTATCAGGGTAATCCCAAGGTGTACCATCAGGGTAAACAAAATCGCCTGTTTCTTTGTTTACTGTACCAGGAATGATATTACCTTCTGCGTCCATAATAGTTACATTACCATCATCATCAATAATTGATGTTGGTGCATTAACACCATTAGGAAACACTGATGAGCAATTAATTAAATCGCCTTCTTTGTCAATATAAACACATGAAACTAGTGAATTATAATTAACATTTTTGCTTCTACAATACAATATAAACATATTATTTTGTGGTGTAGCTCTTAATTCTTCATGTCCATCCCAATTAAAAGAAAGATAATCAGTATCTTTCATGCCATGAAAACCAAATACAATTCCATACTTATCAGTTGTTTTGAAAGTCCTATTAATGTTTGAAGTATCAATCCCTGTTGGCTTTAAAACTAGTTTCCACATATTGGGAAACCATATTGAACCGCCAGAAACATATTGACTAAAGTCTTTACCAGTAATAACAAGGTTCGTTGATTCATTATCTTTATATGTGTATTTAAATAACAATGCACTAATCTTATTTAATCGTACTTCTGTTACAGAATCATATACACTAAATGCAATTCTTGAATAAATACCATTATTAGACCTTAATCCTTCAAAATAAGCTGTATGAACTTGATCTTTATTAATCTTTTTAAATGCGTAAAAATTACCGCAATTTACAAAATCTTCAGTTGTCGCATATTCGCTATCATCATTATCTTTTTTTAAAATAGAATAATTATATTTTGTGATAGTAACTTTTTGGCCTGATTCATCTTCACGTAATGTTTTAGCTAATTCATTATTAGCGTCATACGTAAATCTAGTTTTATATTCGTTATCAATATATAATTCATATAAATCTTCACGTGGCGTTGGATGTTCACCAGTGCGTTTTGTATAAAGTGTATATTTATCGTTAAGTACTAATGAATCTAATCTTATATACTCGGTATCAACAGCGTTAATAGTCTCTTCATCGTTTGCATTAAGATAAACGCTATTTGATGTAATGGTTGTTACTGTACCTTTTTTAAAATCTAAATCAGTTATAACAATAGGTGCTTTAAAACTTGAATTTTTAGCATTATTACATAAATAAACTGATCTTGATAAAATAGGGTTAGCATTTAATGTTCCACCAACAGCTTTTATATAAGTAGCAATGTTAAGTGTTTGTAAATAACTTGTAAATGGAATCTCTAAAAACACATAACCGGCGTATTCTTTATTTGTGTTATATGATAAATAAGCACGTGAATTATTTGAATTATATGACACTGTCATTTGATTATCCACAACGCTCCAATGTACGGTAGCAGTAAAATAATCATAACCATTTATAGAGATTATCGGGAATGTATCTTCAAAATCTTCAGTTGGCTTTGTTATTGTTTCTGCGTTCGGGAATTGTATAAACGGGTAACAAATAGATATTCCTTTTTTTATTTCATCTAAATTAATAGGAATAGCCAATTCAAATGGTTGTTCATCGTTTTTGTCCCAATCTTCAAAACACAAATCAAGACCATATCTAATATTAACAAATCGTTCTAATGTGGCTTGTGCGGTGCCTTGACTACTATTTTGCAATAAGTATGATGTATATTGCCATCTTGTATTATCATAATCATCTTTTGAGAATATATAGCCATCGCTACGATGTGCGCTTTGTGTTCCCCAGTATTGTTGTACTCTATCACAAAAAATAGAATCGTCATAAGATACTTTTTTTGCTTTTACTTCAGTAAAACTATTTTCAAATTTTGTTTTGTTAGAATCGTTAAGCGTAACAGCACCATTAGATACTAAATTATTTGTAATATAGCCTTTTGAAACTGTCTTTTGCTTATTAGTAACATCGCTTGTTGTTTCTTCAGCACTAGCTTTAACAGCTTCATTACTATTACCAGGAACAACAGCAATAGTAGCCAACATCATCATTAATGGTAATAATAACTTTTTCATCATTGAGCGTCACCATTCACTTTATAAACTTCGTAATTAGCAACCCAAGCCTTATTGACTTTATTTGTTTTCTTTCCTGCCCATGTTGGGTTAGTTGGATAAAGTAAACCAATGTGTGGCTTGACGTATTCAACATTTGTGATAACACTACTTTCAAATGTATAAATAACTTGATCGTCTAGTTTAACGCTTGCTTCTGGTATAGCATGATTATAATTAATTTCTAAACTGTGCCAATAGCCATCAGAATAATTAATATCTATTTTTTCATTAGTAGATGAATAATCATCACCGACTGCATGACCATAAAATACTTGTTGATTACCACATAACTCTACAGTTAATTCGTCTTTAGTGTTTTGTTCGTTTTCAATACCTGTTAACCAAAATGCAAAAGTACCATAATCAGATAAATCAGTCTTAAACATAATTTTAAATCTGCCGTCAAACATACTCCATTTGCTATCTAAGCAAGCACTAGTTTCATTATCTTTGTCAATTGTTAGTTCTATAGCTTCATCACCTATTACAACGTTATCAGCAGAACAATTAACCGATGTGCCGTTTTCATCTCCGCCCCATGAGTCAGTG
Source organism: uncultured Mollicutes bacterium (assembly GCA_937893635.1). The sequence continues at coordinate 6,861 of CALBGF010000256.1, forward strand.
CCAACGTCAAAGAATCCTTTTACTTTTTCTGTTGATGTACTTATATAATTAAATTCTTTTTTAAATGAACCAGCTTTATATTTTGCT
>CALBGF010000257.1 GCA_937893635.1 uncultured Mollicutes bacterium
TTTGCCTATAATATTATTAGGTGATTATCATGGAAACAAAAATGCAATTTAAAAGAAAAATAGAAAAGAAATTAATTGAATGGAATAACAATTCTAATAAAGTACCTTTAATTGTCGATGGTCTTAGGCAAATTGGAAAGAGTTATATTGTTAATAAATTCGCTGACGAACAATACGAAAATGTTATTACATACGATTTTAGACATAACAAAGCATTAAGAAAAATTTTTGAAGGGAATTTAGATGTTGATTCAATTATTAGAAATTCATTACCATTTTTTCCTGATAAAGAATTTATACCTAACAAAACAATTTTAATTTTTGAAGAAATTGGTGATTGTCCATTAGCTAGAACATCTTTTAAAAGTTTTGCTTTAGATAAAAGATATGCAGTAATTGCGACAGGTAGTTTATTAGGTGTTTTAAATTATCGAAGAAAGCAAAAAATAGATATCCCTACTGGATATGAAGAAATAATTCAAATGACATCGATGGACTTTGAAGAATTTTTGTTGGCAAATGGTTTAAGCGAAAAGCATATAGAAACATTAAGAAAATATAGTGAAAAAACTGAAGAAATTCCAAGTTCTTTAGCGGATTATTATAAAGAAATGATAAAAAGATACATTGTAGTTGGCGGAATGCCAGAATCAGTAAAATTGTTTTTACAAACTAATAATTATATTAAATCTAGAGAATATTTAGAGGGATTAATAAGAGATTATCGCGGTGATTTTGGACGATTTATAAACGATAAAAATGAAGAAGAAATAGACTATAAACTTCAAGTAGCGTTAAATAGAATTTTTGATTCAATTCCAGCTCAATTAGCAAGAGAAACAGATACTCAAAAATTCAAATATTCAGAAATTAAAAAAGGCGGAAGAGCAGCTGAATTTGAAGAACCATTTGAGTGGTTAGAAAAGGTAGGATTAGTTTTAAGATGTTTTAATTTAAAAGCAATTGAAAAGCCTTTAGAAGCAAACATTGATAAAACTTATTTTAAAGCGTTTATAGCAGACATTGGTCTTTTAATGGCAATGTATCCTTTGTCTACTTCACTTGAATTTTTGCAAGAAAACCTTGATAGCAGAAAAGGTGCAATTTATGAAAATTTGCTTGCCACGATGATAAATAAATCAGGGTTACCTTTATATTATTTTTCAAATGGAACAGATCATTTAGAAATTGATTTTATTTTAGAAAATGAAAAAGGAATAATTCTTGTTGAAGAAAAATCCACAAATGGAAAGATGGCAGCTTCTCGCGCTATTATGGAAGGTAGAACAAAATATAAAGCAGAAAAATGTTATAAAATTATAAAAGAAAATTTTGGAAAAGGTGATTTCTACACAAGTATTCCTCATTATGCAATTGCCTTCTTACTTAATAAAATTAAAGAAAATTTAGAAAAAGGAATACAATTAAATCCATTAACGTATCCACTAGATGATTAGAAGTAATATTTTAATAAACTATGAATTTTGGTAATTAGGTTGGATTTGTAAATATAAAAAAATTGGAACTATTAATTTAATTCCAATATTTTATTAATTGACTCAATTTTAACTACTAAAGTAAATAGTTTTGCCGCTAACTTTAATTCATTTAATGAAGGAAAACTAGGTGCAATTCGGATATTATTATCATTTGGATCATGGTGGTAAGGATAGGAACAGCCGGCACTAGTTAATTCTAGACCAACTTTTTTGCATTTATCGATGATTGCACTAGCACATCCATTCATAGATGTAAAAGAAATAAAGTATCCGCCATGAGGTTTAGTCCAGGTAGCAATATCTAATTCACCTAATTCTTCTTCAAATATAGATTCTACCAATTCAAATTTAGGTCTTAATATTTCAGCGTGTTTTTGCATTTGTTTTTTTATACCATCAAGGTTTTTAAAGAAACGTACATGTCTTAATTGATTTACTTTATCATGACCAATAGTTTGAATAGAAAATTGTTTTTTAATATCTTGCATGTTATTTGTTGATGTTGCAATAGCCGCTATACCACTACCGGGGAAACTGATTTTAGAAGTAGATGTAAATTTATACACTAAATCAGGATTACCGGCTTTTTTGCATTCATCAAGTATTTCTAATAAGAAATCTTGTTTATCTTCGTATAAATGATGCACAGAATAAGCATTATCCCAATAAATTCTAAAGTCTTTAGCGGCAGGTTTTAAACGCGCAAATCGTTTAACAACTTCTTCAGAATAAGTAGTGCCATCAGGATTAGAATATTTTGGTACACACCAAATTCCTTTGACAGATGGATCACTAGATACAAGTTTTTCTACCATATCCATATCAGGTCCATCACTATGCATTGGAATATTTATCATTTCAATACCAAAATATTCGGTAATAGCAAAATGACGATCATATCCAGGCACTGGACATAACCATTTTACTTTGTCTAATTTACACCATGGAGTGGAGCCCATAACACCATGTGTCATACTTCTTGAAATACAATCAAACATAACATTCAATGATGAATTACCAAAAATAATAATATTATCACTTGGTACTTCTATAATTTCACCTAATAGACGTCGACATTCTTTAATTCCAAACAAAACACCATAATTACGGCAATCAAAACCCTCTTCACATGTTAAATCATTATGAGAAGAAAGAACATCCATCATACCCATTGATAAGTCTAATTGTTCTTGACATGGTTTACCTCTTGCCATACTGATGTTTAGATTTAAAGATTCATATTCTTTAAATTCTTTTTCAAGTTTGTTTAATTCAATTTTTAGCTCGTTTTTGCTTAAATTTTTATATGGTTTAGTCATAAAATCACCCACTTACTACACAATTATTATGATATAAAAAGAGAATGTTAATCGAATTTAATTTAAACATTCTCTTTAATTATTATTAGACAACTATTTATTCTTTTTTGTTTTTAACACATATGCATAACTAATTAATGAAATAGCAGCAATAGAAAGAATTAATACATAAGTTTTGTAGAATAATTATTAGATGTTATTTCTTTATTTTTTGCTATTTTTTATATTATCATCGGTAAAGTGATAAACTATTTTATAACTTTTGGTATTATTACAACTAAATAGACTGAATGTAACTGCAGAAAATGCAATTGCTTTTAATAAATTATTTTGGGTCATAAAATACTTGCTCCTTTCTTAAGCAGATAATTAAAAGTGCTATTTTAGTAATGTTTTTGAAATTATATCAATAAGTTAGACTAATTACAACTAAAAATTATTCTGCTTTTAATAAAAATATTCAAATAATTATAGTTATAATCTTATTCAAATGTCACCAAAAATATTACTTTTATTTACAAATAAAAATGCCATGTGTCAAAACACACAGCATTATATTAATTGAATTACAATAATTAGTTACATTTCCGCAACGAAATCTATTTTACAAGTATTTCCATAAGAAAGTAATATGTTACCATCTGCAGAAGTTATTTTATTACTAGCATTAGTGGCATTTTTTGGATAATATACTTTGGCATTATTAGCTGTATTAAAGTGACCAATAGTAAACGCTCCACCAGAAACAGTAACTCTACTTGTTTCTTTTAAATAAATAGCGGATTCTGCTTTAGCAAAGCAAATACCAGTCTTTCCAGCAATAGCATTAACAACTACAGTACCAAATAATTGCAAGTTTCCACCGTCATTAACAATAATAGCGTCATTATTTGTGGCTGTTACTGTTAAAGTACTTTCGCTTTCAACAAGTAATAATTTTGAAATAGTAAGAGTACCAGTTATTGAGATTGATCCTTTACCACTAATTGTGAGCGAACTTGTTGAGAAATTACCAGTTATTTCAATGGCTTTATTTTCATCAATTGTAAATTTATATCCGGAATCTTCAGAGTAATTAATGGTAAGGCCATCAATTTTCAATTCACTAGCTTTTTCAAACGATAAATCAACATCAATACTTGTTTCTTTATGGATGAAGGTTAAGCTATTGCCACTAATTTTGACATTATAATCATTAAAATTAAGAGCAGGAATTGTAATATTATTGCCATCAGGATCTTGAGCAACACCTGGATTTGTGGCATCGGGTTTGGTAATTAATATATATTTATCGCTTACTTTTTTAGTTTCGATATTACAGAATGATTTAGTTTTGCATAAAGATAAATCTAGAATACAGTTATCACCAATATAATAGTTACCATCTTTTGTAACACTATCTTCAGGAATACGAACAAATCCTAATTTAAAACCATCTTTATCTGCAGAGAATGTTCCTACAAAGAAATAACAACTTGCTCCAACAACTCTACTATCAGCATTTAGTGATAATGTTGCACCAGCACATAATTCAATAGCGGTATTACTACCAGATCCAGTAATTGATGCTTTACCAAATAGTTTTATAAAGCCTTTTTCTCCAATTACAATGTTATTTGCAGAACTAGAAGTAAGATTTAATTCACTATCTTTTTCAGCAAGCATATTATTAGATTCAATTTTACCATCAAGAGCAAATTTTACATTAGCTTTTATAACGAGTTTATTGACACTTATTATTCCTTTTAATGAATATTCTCCAGATTGGAGTTCTACTGATGCATTTTTACCATCAATTGAACCAAATGAAACGGGTTCATTTCCTTCTACATTTAAAGTGAAGGTATTATCAATGAAGGCAATTTTTAGTCCTTCAATATCATTAGCAAAGTGACAATTGACATTATTATAATCTTTTCTTACACCAGTATAACTGCTAATCATTAAATTATCTGTTATTGCCTTTTTAATGACAATCCCAGATGCTTTATGCGTAAATTTGACTATAGAAACACTAGCTTTTTCTTCGTAATCATAATCTGTTAAATTTAAAGGCTCAAGATCTTTCTTTACGCCTTTAATATTTTCAGCATAACCAGCCTCACTAAATGTTGGCATTTTTACGATTTTAAACACAGTTTCATCTGGCTCAATAAGCGTGATTGTTAATTCTGTTTCTTTTGTAATAGGCTCTGGAGTTTCAGTTTCTCCATCTTTCTTTTCAGGTGTATAAGTATAAGTGAATTTGATTGTTCCGCCTTTTTTAGCAAAATCTTCAGGCACAGTCATCTCATAATCATCTGCAGATACTCTTTTAGAAAAATCTTTACCTTTTTCTGTGAAATTAGCTCTCACTACAAAATCACTTTTTTCTGGATCAGCAGTTTCATTATCATAATACTTTACTTTTTTATCAAGTTCGGCAGAAATACCAAGAAATTCTAATGGCAAAGCATTTAGACGTTCTTTTTCGGCTTTTTCCGCCATAACATCATCATAATAATTTTTCCATTTTACATATGAAGGAACCATAACTGAAACAGTAGTGGTAACCGCAATTAAAGCAAGAGATATGCCACTAATTAAACGAATAAAGAATCCTTTTGTACGTTTTTTAGTTTTCATATTTTGTGCCATTAGTTATTTTCCTCCTTGTTTTTTTCAATGAATCCTGTTGTTGCACTTATAAGCCAGTATAAGATTACACAGCCGACGACAGCGTCAACAGAGATAAGGAATGGTTTCCACCAGACCCATGAGTTAATAGAAGTAGAAGAGACATATTTTCCATCTGTTTCTCCGCTTTCTTCATATACTCTTGCATTGTAATCTGCGCGAAGCCACATGTATAGAATTTCATGGACAGATTCTCTCATTCTATTTTGCATTCTACCTGTTGTTTCAGTTTGTGAATATTTCATGCCTGTTACACCAAGTGCAACGTTCATACCGAAGTTTCCACCACAACGAACCAATCCTTCAAATTGATAGTCAGCTCCAGAACTAGCGTCAGTTGTAATTGCGCCTTTGAACTGCCATTCTTTTCTAAGAACACCAGATATTAAAGCTTCTGAATAGTTAGATTGTTCAGCACCAACTGATTGATAACTTGTCATTGCTCCAAGAGCTCCGCCATCTACGAATGCTTTTCTAAATGCTTTAAGATGAGTTTCTCTTAGAGTTTGTTCACTCATATATGTTTGTTCACAATATGCGTTATAGACTGCAAAGTGTTTTAGGAATGTATATCTTCCACGAGTATTGACTCCACTTACAGCTTTAGCCATAACTGTTCCGGCAAGGAAAGGATCTTCTGAAGGAGATTCATTATTTCTTCCAAAGAATGCATCTACATGTAAATCGCAAGCAAATCCCCAAAGGCCAGGAACATTTACTGCTATCATATCTTCACCAAATGATTGTCCATATTCATAAGCAAGTTTTTGGTTCCATGCTTGAGCTAAAACAACCATTGATGGATATCCTGTTCCACGAGGAGCTCCATTATATCCTTTTATTTGAGTAGGACCATCATAATCTTGTAAAGCAGGTTTACCTACGGACTCGATGCTTTTTGAACCATAGTAACGATTCATAACATTAAGCGCTTCTTGGAAAGTTACTTGATTTAAAACTTCTTCCCATTCAGGATCGTTAAAATTAGCACCTAGTTTTTTACCTAATTCAGTGATAATACCATTTTTGGCAAGCATCTTATCGCCTTTTGCACCCCAAGTAGGTTTAGTTTGATTGACTTCATTACCGAAATTATCAACAGTTTGATTATCCCATTCAGTCCATCTTGCATAAGATTTCTTATCATATCCATTAAGTATAGGATTTTTTTCACGATTATAGTTTTTACGAAGCGCTGATAGTTCACTAGGAGTAGAAAATTTACTACGTGTAAGCCATGGGATTTTTGGATCAAATGTATCAGTAGTATCATCAATTGGAACTATATCAATTGTGTCTTTTCCTGTGAAAAGATTTTTAACTGTTTGTTTTGTAACAGGATCTTTATCAATATTTTTTGTTTCCGCAAGATTGAAATTAAATTCGCCTTTTTCAGTTTTACCTTTATAGTTAACTTGATTTACAACGTGACAGTTCTTAGAAAGTTTGAAAATAT
>CALBGF010000258.1 GCA_937893635.1 uncultured Mollicutes bacterium
TAATTACCTACATTTTCAACCGATAAAAAACTACACAAAATTATTGACAATTACATTTCATCTCCTTCACTAGATAAGGAACGAAAGCAAGAAAACATCCATATAAAACTTCAATTTTTTTCTCATATAAAAAGAGAAAAACAATCATGAATAGTAAACACTTCGACATAACTTTTTCTTTTCTCCTGACTCTAAGACGACATTTATAAACAAAAAGTTCGGATTTTAAAAATCAAAAAAAACAACTAAGCAAATGAGCCTAATGAAACCAATTTCGCAAAAATAAATTTATTTAAGTTAATTACTTGACTTGCAAAAATGAAATTGATATGATGTATGTGGCTTTAGAATTGTAAAGCCTAGGAGGTATAACTCATGGAGGGGTTTAAGGAGCGAGTAAAAAGTTTGATGGAACGCGACAATATTTCACAAAAAGAATTAGCTAAACTTTCTGGAATATCCGAAGCTTCCGTTAGTAGATATCTATCAGGTGATTTAAGACCTAGAATGGATATTCTAACTAATATTGCTAAAGTATTTAAGGTAAGTACATCTTATTTGGTTGGTGAAGAGGATAATGTGGTTGAATCAGATGCATATGAGGAAACCATATGTATTGTAACTCGCAACAAATCAAAATTGGATGATGCACAAAAAGCAGAAATCATTAAGATTTTGTTTGGAGGTAAGTAATGTATTATAGTAGTAGTGATTATCAAAATGTAGATAAGATGGCATTGAGACTAAGAATTGATTATGGCCATTTTGAAAAGTGTCTTGATGTTTTTAAATTGGCCAAACAACTCAATGTAAACATCATCAAATATTCTTCGTTAACAAGTGAACAGTTGAAAACTATATCAGGTAAAGAGGAATTAAACGATGGTTTTACAATTATAAGAAAGCAAAAAAGACAACAGTATAAATTCTACATTTTTTATAATGACTCTATAGGACCAGCAAGAATAAGATTTACGATTGCGCATGAGATTAAACATGTTGCATTTTTAGAAGAAAATCAAACTGAAAAAGATGAAGACTTAGCTAATCATTTTGCAAGATATATTCTCGCCCCAACATGTCTTGTGATGCCATATGTTGGACGATTTTCTGTGGCAGAATTAGTTTCTGATTTTGACATTTCATATGAAGCGGCTAGTAATGCATATAATGCAGCGGAAAATAGAATTTTAAGTAGCAAGTCAGAATTAACTGATTATGAGAATGAATTTATCGCTAATTTATAGGGAGCGTTAAATAAAAAAACTCAAGCCATTGCAGTGGTTTGAGTTGTTAAGACAGCATGTTGTGATGCCACCTTCAGCAAGTACATTATGGCACAACTGTCTTAAACAAATCAAGCCTTTTAAATTTTTTCATTAAAAAGGCAAAGAATTAAGAACAGGAGGTGCAAGAATGCACATAAAATTATTTGATTTTTTAGAAATTGTTTTATGTTTATATTTGCTAACTCCTTCATTTGATGGAGGTAGTTTATGGCAAGGTATAATGTAAGAAATGGTTTCAAAGACATCTTTGGTGTCTATTTACTTGAATCACTTTCTTTTGAAGGTGATTATGATATGCCTGTAATCGGTTGTTTTGATGATATTAGTAAAATAGACTTTTTATCATTATATTCAGATTTACAGGATTATCAAAAGACAGACAATGCATGCGTTTGTTTTTACCAGTATGACCATGTATTTGATGGAGTTCATGGACTTTATAAGTCTATCATCTATCAAGACGAAAAAAGATTAAAAATGTTTCGTGAGAGATTTAAAAATGTTAAATATATAGTAGGACCTGATTATTCACTTTTTGGTGATTTTCCAGTTGCTCTTCAAATATTTAATATCTATAAATCAAGAGTATGCATGGCTTGGTTAAAAGACAATACAAATGCAATTATTATTCCTAATATAAGATGGACTTTTGATTTTAGTTATAAGTTCACTTTTGATGGAATAATGAAAGGTTCTAATATTGCTATTAGCACATTGGGACAAATCCGTGATAAGGATAATAAAAAAATGTTCTTTGATGGGTTTAAAGAAATGATTGATAGAATAGAACCTAAAGCAATACTGGTTTACGGCTTTGTAACTGAATCTAATTTTGATGAAATCTTTGGGTATGCTGAATCTAAAGGCATCAAAATTATTATTCCTCATTCTAAGATTGATATGTATAAGAAGGAGGATGCGATTTATGGGACAAGGTAGTAAGTTTAGCAATGGCTCAAGAGGAAATGGGCTTGGGACAAAGGGCGGGCAAGTTAATCTTCAAAATGAAAAGAAAGCCATCATAAAAAAAGACCCGTTGCTTGAAGAATTAATAAAAAGTGGTGTTAAAATAAATCCTAAAGATGTTGTTTTTACCGCAAAAGACAAAAGCGGACAAGTTGTATGGCTTGAAAACGGAAATGCTAATAAAGGATTGGAACACATCAAAAAGCATACTAATGATTTTGTTGCTAAGCACAATATACAAGAAAAACATTTGGTTGGTCACCTAAAAAATGTAATAAAAAAAGGTGTTGTTATACATTCTCAAGAAAAGGTTTTAATAAATGGAAAACTTGGACTAGAAAAAATATATTTATATAAGGGAAAGTATTATACACTTGGAGCCATAGGAACCAATGGATATATTGTTTCAATGTATCCAATAGATGGAGGTAAGTAAAATGAAAATAATTAAATTAGAATTGGATTTTTTAATTGGACCTATTATTAAAGATGTATTTAGTACTAGTAAAAATAAATTAGTTACAGGTGTAGATATTATTGATAATGATTTAGATTTAAATGATTTAAACGATAAAGCTTCTGCTTTGTATAGCTCATTCTATGAATTTGATAAAGATGAAGCATGTAGATTTAATAATACATTAGCAAAGGAACATCTAGATGAATTAAAAGAATTAATTAATAAGATTAAGAATAGACTCAACACATTAAATGATGGAACATTTGAATTAAATGATTTAGCATCTGAACAACTTCACGAATTGGACTTACAATAACAAAAAAAGCTCACTGCAAAATGGATATAATGTATATTCAACTTAGTGAGCTTTTATTCTTTTCTATTTATATTTTCTTTCTTTAACTAATCTAAAGAAAGTGCCACGAGATACACCAGCTAATTCGGATGCTTTAGTATTAATTATTTCATGATTAATAGTACTTATCTAATATTTCATTGGTGTTAGAAGGCATGACTGCTTTAGGTCTACCAAATTTAACACCTTTTTCTTTTGCAATCCGCATTCCTTCGGCTTGTCTTTCTTTAATATTATTTCTTTCATTTTCAGCAACAAAACTTAACACTTGAAGTACTATATCAAAAATAAATTTAGTAACTAGATTTTTACCTTCTATTCTAGTATAAAGTAATGACATATCAAGTACCTTAATATCAGCACCAATTGTTTTTGTGATGTGACCCAATTCTTCCAACATCATATGATAATTTCTATCAAGACAATCTATTGATTTAACAATTAGTAGGTCGTCCTTTTTTTCTTTATTAACTTCTAGTCAATTTTATCGTATTGTCTATGCGTCATGTGCTCTAATAAGCAGTTTTTTTAAAACTTAATTTTGTTTAAATCAAATATAGCTTTTTGAAGTTGTTCTTCATTGATTTTTCCAATATCTTCATTTTCAAATCTTGCAATTGCTTTAGCAAGATTTTTTTCTTTAACAATAATGTTATGCCTATTAAATTCAATACTTTCATTTACGACACAATCATTATTAACAATAATAATCGAAACAAACATATCTCGTTCAATGCCACTTATAAGAGAAAGTTTTTCTTCTCTTATATCATTTTTTAATAACGGATTATCGATATATGTCCTTTTGTCTTTCGTTTTGCATAGTAGCCATGACTCATCATGTGGTTTTCCCACAATTCCCATTGTCCAATATTTGTCAGTGATGCAATAAATATATTTTTCACCAAACAATAGATGATCAAAATGAGCTTGACTATTTTCATCTATTTTAAAATAGAAGTTGTTAATAAGACGATAATCTTTTTTATTAACGATTTTATAAATAGTACGATAATATTTATAGCGAAAGAAACGACGATATAAATATTTATTAAGCGGATAAGATATTAATAAATAAATCGCTAATACGATTGCAATAACAATTAAAGCAATTGTTAATTCTGGCGTCATAATTATTCAGCAATCTCTAAAGCAATCTCAATCATTTTCTTAAGATTCAATTGACGTTCTTCAGCAGTTGCTTTTCCTTCCTTAATAAAATGATCGGTAACACTTAATAAACATAAAGCTTTCTTGCCTAAATTTGCGGCTGTGGCATATAAAGCGTATGATTCCATTTCCACACCCATGCAACCCATTTCCGCCCATTTTTTCCAAGAGTTATCATTATAGAAATTATCACTTGATAAAATATTACCAACATGAACTGGGATATTAAGTTCTTTAGCTTTATCATAAGCCGCTTTAGTTAATTCAAAATCCGAAATAGCGCTATAAACGCCATCAACTCCATATTGTTTTGCCCAATTAGAGTTTGTACAAGCACCTGAACAAATTAACACATCAAATAAATTGATATACTCTTTGTAAGATCCACAAGTACCAATACGGATAATAGTTTCCACGTTATAATATTTATAAAGTTCATAAGAATAAATTCCAATTGAAGGCATTCCCATACCAGAAGCCATAACTGAAACTTTTTTTCCTTTATAGTAGCCAGTGTATCCAAAGATATTTCTTACTGAAGTTACTAATTTAACATCAGTTAAAAATGTATCAGCAATAAATTTTGCACGTAAAGGATCTCCTGGCATCAATACTGTTTTTGCAAAGTCGTTCGCGTTCGCGCCAATATGTGGTGTAGACATAATT
>CALBGF010000259.1 GCA_937893635.1 uncultured Mollicutes bacterium
TAATACAAAAAGAAGATTACTTTTTTTCATAAATATTATTCCTTTCTTTAGAACAGTCAATCGTTCTAGTAACTTTTTGTGGCTAAATAATAGCACTAATGAAAATGCATGTCAATAAAATTGTAAAAAAAAATATGTTATGAAAACCGGTTTCATAATAAAATATAATATATTTTATGTAAAAAAGGCAATTATAGAACAAAAAACTCAGCAATTATGAAAACTGCTGAGTCAGTAATTGTAATATTTACATATTTGTTATGATTTATATTTTACATAGTCACTTGGGTTGAATCTAGTTCCTGTAAAAATATTATAACTTCCTTGATTAAAAGTAAATGTTGAATCAGTTATTCTCCAATTTCCTTTATATCCACCAGAATAAATGTTTTGTTCAGAATGTTGAACTACTTTACTAATTATTCCATTTACCATAGTTAATGTGTTTTGATAAATGTATTCTTGGTGTTTGACTTTACTAGTGCTAGATTCATAGACTAAGTATGTATAAGAGTATGTCCATTCACCGTTAGCGGTATAATCATTAATACCACTAAATTCAACGTCAAATCCTGCGACATCAATTGCTTGAATCATTGCTTGAATATTAGCTCTTTCAGTACCAGAAAAAGCAATGTTCAAGTTTATATCAATAGTGTCTTTTGAAAACTGAATTTCCTCATAACTTCCACTATCACCAAAATCAGCGATTCGGTAAAACTTGTTATCATCATAAAATGTTTGTTTTTCGTATTGGAAGAAATTAGTAAAATTCCCTGCTGAATTTTGTGATACACTTTGAAAACCTTTTTGAATTACAATTTGACCATCACTACTAAGAAATCTTTCTAGTGTGGAGTTATCTTTTGTTGGCATAGTAAGCGGCTCGTCTTCGGTCAAATAATAGACAGTACTTGTGGTATCTGAGTTTACAGAATTTACATCGCCATCTGCATTTACTAAAGTATTATATAAGTTTTCTAGTTGCTTAGCTTTACTTGATTCTTGGCTTGTAGAATTATTGGCACTAATTGATTCACTTGGCTTTGTACTAGTTGATTCACTTGGCTTTATAACATTATCACAACCACATAGTAATAAAGGTATAAATAATAATAATGTCTTTTTGTTCATAAGTATCACCTTTATTTCCAGTTACTAATTGTTAGCAATAAATTGATAATCTTTTGATTCTGATTCAGAAGAGCAGGTAATCTTGTCGCCATCTTGAGTTATAATGCCAGTTTCAAATTGCTTTGGAGCACCATTTGACCAAGAGCCAAATGTAATATTATTACCACTAATTGTATAAGTAAATGTATCGGTATATTCTTTACCAGATTCATTTATGTGTTGAATTCTTTCGCCTGTACCATCGGCATTGAATTTTAATGAGAAAGTATAACCATAATTAGATAAATCACAAAGATATGTCTTTTGTGTAATCGTTGTTGCAAGATCAATGTCTGCAGATGCAACAGTAAATGTCATAGAAGCAGTTACTGATTCATAGCCATTAACTTTGAAAGTAATAGTAGATTGACCACTAGCAAGAGCGGTAATTGTTACATTGTTATCTTTATCTATGTTCACACTTAATGCATTAGGATTAGAATTACTATCAATAACAATATCTTGTGTGGCTTTTATTGGTGTTACATAAACTGAGAAGGTATATGTTTGACCAACTGTTAATGTGTTATCAGCAATTGTTGGCTTAATTGCTGTAAATCTAATTTTATCAGGATTTGGAGCAACGACTGTTACGTCTTTATAAAAAGTTTTTTCACGATATATATTATCATCATCTTTGCCAAAATAGACAAAAGATAATGTGGTTGTACCAGGTCCGACTATTTCAAAATATCCATCATCAGTAAAATTAATTACACTTGAATTGGTGGATCCTGCACTAGTAATAGAAATATCAACTGATTTTTCAGGTTTATAACTTTTTGCACGTGCAAATAAATAATTATAGTTATTGCTATAAATTATATTATTAGGGTCAACAGCAGCGTTATTATTTTCACGAGTATATAACTCTACATCAGTTATTTCTTGTAAGAAGTAATTGGTAACATCAATAGCGTCACTTGGAACATCTTTTCGTGTTCCATATTCTGGAGTAGCATCCCAGTGTACTTCATTAAAGTAGGCATCATCTTCTTCGCCTTCACGCATATCAGCAAAGTCATAATTTACTGCAGTACTAATTAGTTTGGTTTGTTCAGCATCAGTAACAAATTGTATATTAATAGTGTGATATTGAGTGTCATTGAAATCCTCATCATCGGAAACAGAGTAATTAACAATGCAAATATAAGAAATATTGCCATTAGAGCCTTTACTATATGAGAAAGTATCGATTCCAGTTTGTTGTACATACACGTTAGTTATTAGGTATGAACTTATGTAACTAGCTAAGTCGTATGCCACAGATGTAGAAGTAGATTCAAGTAAATCGGTTGCAGTAACATATTGGCCTTTTGATAATCCTTCCGCGGTAGCCTCCTCATCACTTTCGAATATGAAATTCTTTTTTGCAGAATCTTTATAATCGTTTCCGCCCATATTTTCATTTTCATAATCAGCAATTTGAGCAAACATTGGATAAGTGTTAACTTCCCCATTTACTTCATATTTTTCGTTAATAACAGCATTTCTTTTCACGAATGTATCATTTTTATCTTCTTTACCATCAATAGTGCGAACTACTGTGCCAGTTGAAGCAGAAGATGGAACTGTAGAATCGTAAACTTCCTTCTTTTCAGTAGAAGTTGTGACAGTTGTGTTTTTAGTAATTCTATTCACAATTGTTGCACTACTAGCATTATAAACTTCATAAGTATGCAATTTTGTTAGTAGACTTAATACTTGACTAAATTGCATTTCGCCATCAGTATCGACTGTAGAACCCGAATTAGAATTGCTGGTATTAGAACCTGAAGCGGAATTGCTAGTGCCAGAACTTGAATTGGAAGTTGAGTTTGAAACTGAACTAGGTCCTGAAGTGGAATTAGAGACTGAAGTGGAATTATCTTTGTCACAGCCTGCTAATCCAAGTGTTATAGCAGCTAAAGTAAATAACAAAAAACTTTTTTTCATAGAATGAATCCTCCT
>CALBGF010000260.1 GCA_937893635.1 uncultured Mollicutes bacterium
AATTACGAATAGGAAGTAGTAATAGTTTATATACAATTTTAAAACATGATTCTTATAAAGATTATTGGTTAGATTATCAAAAATTATCTTTTGAACAAAAAAAAGAGTTAGCATCATTACTAAGAAATTAGTAACAGTAAACCCTTTGAATTGCTGAAAAGTCCAGAACGGATAATCAGCAGCTAAGCTAATAATATTATTATTAGAAAGTTCAACGACTATCCCGAAAGGGAGTAGGTTCAAGCGAACCGAAGCGGAGGGCCCTTAGCAGGTAAAGCTGAAGGTGAAGAGATAGTCTTATCTATATAGGAATATATAGCAGTCTTTAAAAGACGTGTATAATGGTAGCGTATTATACAGAAAATTGATGAACAACTGCCGGCTACAAAAACTCATTCCCTTATGATAAATTGATTCAAATTCTCGTATGGCAAATTGTTAAACCGCAAAAAGCAATGGTATTAGGTGGTACTTATAAAATACCTGTTTTAGTTCATTTGCTTGATAAGAACTTTGTTAATGATTTGCGCATGGACGGTACATTTAATGAAACATCATTTGCTCGTGAATATGAATCGAAATGGGCTGGGTCTGCGGAAAATGCTTTCTTTAGTGCTGAAACATTTGATAAGCATAGAATATTAAAACAACCTGAGTATGAAGCTTCTGGGCGCTCAGGTAAGGGTAGTTATTACATTCTTTCGGTGGACGTAGGCCGTAAGGGAGACAATACTGTTGTAGAAGTATTTAAAGTAACTCCACAGCCGCAAGGTGCTTCAATAAAAAGTTTGGTCAATATTTATTCATTGACAGACACGCATTTTGAAGATTAGGCGATAGGGTTAAAAAAATTGTATTATAAATATAAAGCGAAGAGAATTGTAATTGACGGTAATGGGTTAATATGTCTAGCCCATTTAAAACTTTTTGAATTGCTGGGAAGCCCGACCAAGTAAAGTTGAGGGTAATCAGCAGCCAAGTTAATTAAAACTTTTTTTGGAGGTTTAAAAATTTATGGAAAAAAGATTAATTGTAAATTCTAAATATAAATTAAAATATGATTATTATGCTTTAGAAAATGGAAATATATATAGTGAAAAAACTAATAAAATTTTGTCAAAGCATTTAGATAAAGATGGGTATGAAAAAGTGCGTCTTATTTCTGAAGACGGACGACATACATATTCTGTTCATAGATTAATTTTAGAAAATTTTTATCCAATAGATAATATGGAAAATTTACAAGTAAATCATATTGATGGTAATAAACAAAATAATAATTTATCAAATTTAGAGTGGGTAACTAGCAAAGAAAATACTATACATGCTCATAAAATTGGATTAAAAAATCAAAAAGGCGAAAAGAATAATGCTAGTAAGCTTACCGAACAAGATGTTAAAGAAATTATTGAATTATTATTAAGTAAAAAATATACTCAAAAAGAAATTGGAGAAAAATATGGGGTTTGCGCAGACGCTATAGGCGCCATTAAAAATAAACATAATTGGGTATATTTAACAAAAGACATAAATTTTAATTAAAAGGTTCAACGACTATCCCGAAAGGGAGTACAACTATAAGCGATTGATAGTTGGAAGCGGAAAGCATTTTTAATGAAGATATAGTCTAATCTATATAGTAATATATAGCAGTTCATTAGAGAACGCGTTTAATGTAGCGAATTAAATGGAATAAAAAAATGTAGGCATCGGTTTAATTGATTATATGGTAAAACCGCAAATTAATCCAGATACAAATGAAACATACCCGGACTTTGGCGTTATGAATGACAAGGACGGCGAGTATAAGAAGTATAAGAGCAAAGTATGTGAAGAAGACGTAATGTATATTATTAAAGCAACTGCGCCAATCAATACTGAAGCTCATGCTAACTGTCAAACACAATTATCTTCTGGGAAAATAAAGTTCTTAATAGATGAACGAACTGCGAAAGCTAAATTATTAGGAACTAAGGTTGGACAAAATATGACTCCTGAAAAAAGAGTTGAATATTTGCGTCCATTCACATTAACCTCTATCTTAGAAGAAGAAATGTTAAATCTAAAGGAAGAAAATGAAGGTTTAAATATTATTCTTAAACAAGCAAACAAAGGAATAAAAAAAGATAAATTTTCTGCGTCAAAGAAAGAAAAGGAGAATTTAATATGGATTTATACACTATTGCTCGTAAACAAGGCACTGGAGCAATCATTTGGTCAGAGGACCAAAAGCAGTATATTAAGCAAGAATATGTAGATAAAGATCGAACATTAAAAAGTTTAGCTAGTGAATTTAATGTTTAGCCATAGGCAATTAGAAACTTATTGCGAAAAATGAATGTAGAAATAATTAATAAAAAGATCCGTAATTATCCAAGAAACTCTAATTATTTTACAAATATAGATAGCTCGGAAAAAGCTTATTGGTTAGGTTTTATGTATGCTGATGGAACTGTTAGTAGTAAAACTAATACCATAGCTTTAGGATTAAAAGACTAGGAGCATGTAGAAAAATTCAAACAAGCGATAGGAGCTTATAATAATAAAATTTCAGTAGTAACAGATAATCGTTTCAGTCAACCTTGTATAATGTATGATTTTTCGATTAGAGATTCTTAGTTACATGATGATTTAATTGCTTGGGGATGCGTTTCTAACAAAAGTTATGTTGAAGAATTGCGTATGCCTAATATTAATTCAGAATATATTTGGGATTTTTTAAGAGGATTTTTTGATGGAGATGGTTGTATCACTTGGTCAAAAAATAATAATAGATATACTATTTCTTGGACTGGTAATAAATATTTTCTACAAGATATTCGTAAATTATGTCAAAAAGACAAAGTAAGTATAGAACAAAATGTAAAAAGTAAAATTACTTATCAATTTAGATTAAGTGGACAACAAGATGTTTTAAGAATACTTACGAATATGTATAAAAATGCTACGATTGATACTGTTCTTGAGCGTAAGTTGATTATTGTAAATTCATGTTTAAGTTCTTTAGGCGCTTCACCATTGAACCTGTAAAAGCAGGGTGTGAATAAGTTTTTACTTATTTGCTAACGGGGAATGTTATAGGGGAATTAAAGCAAACCTTATAAAGAATCCTGTGCTAAGCCTTATAGTTTTATTATAAGGAAAGTCCAACGACTATCCCGAAAGGGAGTAGCTTTAAGGTGAAATCCCTTAATGCGAAGCGGTGGTGGTTAAACTGATTACAGTTTAATTAAGATATAGTCTATAATATATATTTATTATGTAGAATATGCTTTATATTATATTAAAGAAGAAGAAGACAATA
>CALBGF010000261.1 GCA_937893635.1 uncultured Mollicutes bacterium
AAAACGCCTGATGCTAAGACTATGTCTTCTACTAGTAAATTTTCTACTTTCACCATTGGTTGGTAATAATATTTTTTATAATTTTCCATATAAAAAACCCCTTTCAGCGTTAATTTAATTTGAAAGCGGTTTATTAATAAATATATAATTCGTGAATTGTGCTCAACTTAGCGTAAATTGTTGATTAGTTTTCATTACAATTAGTAAATAAAATTTGAATAATAAAGATATTATCTTTCACATCTATTTTTAAATCACCATTATATTTATCAACAATCATCTTTATGGATTTCAATCCATAGCCATGATAATTCTTATTTTGTTTAGATGTTATCGGCATACCATTTCGATCCAATTTAATTTTTCCTTCGAAATAGTTTGATATAAATATGGATGTACATGATAAAGCATTTCGAACAATTAAACTAATAGTGCGTTTATCTTTATTTTCAATTTTTGTAACAGCTTCAATAGCATTATCAATCATATTACCAAAAAGGGAGTACAAATCTGATTCACTAATAAATCCTAGTTTAGAGCAATCAGCGTAACATTTAAGATCAATTTTATTCTTTTGGCAAAATAAACTTTTTTCTGTAAGAATTAAGTCCAATGCATCATTATTTGTCTTAATAGTGGAATCATAAATACTAATCATATTTTCTAATTCTTTAACAGTATCTTGAGAAATATTTGCTTTATTACCTAGTCCTCTAATTTGATGCTTTAAATCATGACATTTAATATTGATTAAATCAACATTTTCTTTATTTTGTTTATATTGTTCTTCTGCTTTATCTAGTAATTGGCTCGTTACAATCAATTCTGTTTTCAGTTGTTTAATATTTAAAATACTAAATAACAAACACACAACTACCATACAACAAATGATATTATAAGTACAAATAATAATTGATACTTCTCTTCCTTTAAATTTATCGCTATAAATAACGATAGAATTAATTAATATATCGATAAGTAAAACAAATCCTGAAATAAGTACAATGCTGAAATTTGATATCTTTGTTTCGTCTTTATTAATCTTTTCATTAAATATGACAAATATTGCTGTATAAATAATGGCATAAACAATAATAAGAATTGCCAAAGAAATTATATTAATTTGTGTTATTGAAACATTTAATGGCGCATCGCCATAAGAAACAAACGCTAGTTTTTCTTTTAAATTTAAAGTAGAAATTAAAATGTTATAAACTTGATACGCTAAATGCTGCGCAGTGTAAGATGTAATAGCAATTAGAAATATGTTTTGAATTGAGATATTGTAAACAAAATATAACGATATTGCACATATAGTAAACAAAATAAGAAACATAAGTGATGAATACCACCAAGAATAAGATATTTTATCAAATATTGGGAAAAATATTGCAATCAAAATACAAAATCCAATACTAATTAAATATCTTGCTACTGGATAATTCTTTTTAGGCAAATAAAAAGAAAGTAAATGCATAGCAATAAGTATTTCAATAACAAAAACAATCTTATAAGCAAATAATTCGGTTATTTCCATTATCTTCCACCGCCAGTAGCTATAAATTTATTTAATGTATGAAGAAATTCTTTGCGCTTAGGTCTTGATATTATTAATGACTCACCATCAATGACTACACTTGTTGGCGTTACTTGACTAACCATTGCCAAATTAACTAAATAGCAACGATTGCATAGTTCAAAATAATAATCTTTTAAAATATCAGCATAATGATTTAATGAGCCATGTGTTTCATAATTACCATCAATCGTGTGAAATATAATTCGATGATTATTAATTTCAACATACTTTATTTTATTAATGGAAATCTTCTTCATAGAAGTTTTATTTGATGAGATAACAATAGATTCCTCATCATCTTTTAAATGTGAAAGTATTCTTTCTAATGTTAAAGAGAAATTATAATAATTAACTGGTTTTAAAATATAATCAAAAGCATTAACTTTATATCCGTCAATAGCGTATTGCGCTAAAGAGGTCACAAAAATAATCATTACATCATTATCTTCACATCGAAGTTTTTCCGCTGCAGTCATTCCATCCATATATGGTAAGTTAATATCCATAAACACAAGATTATAACCAAATTTATATTTATCTAGGAATTTAATTGCACTATCAAATATATCAATAGAAAATGG
>CALBGF010000262.1 GCA_937893635.1 uncultured Mollicutes bacterium
GGAGGAAATTTTATGAAAAATATTGATTTAGCTCAATATGGCATTCATGATGTAAAAGAAATCGTTTATAATCCATCATACGAAATGCTATTTGAAGAAGAAACAAGAAGTGACCTTGAAGGTTACGAAAAGGGACAAGTAAGTGAACTTGGTGCCGTTAATGTAATGACTGGTATTTATACTGGCCGTTCTCCAAAAGACAAATATATCGTTGTTGATGACAATTCTAAAGACACTGTTTGGTGGACAAGTGAAGGTTATAAAAACGATAACCACCCAGCAAGCCAAGAAGCTTGGAAAGCAGTTAAAGATATTGCTTTAAAAGAATTATCTAATAAGAGATTATTCGTTGTTGATGCTTTCTGTGGCGCTAACAAAGATACACGTATGGCTGTACGTTTTATCGTTGAAGTTGCATGGCAAGCACACTTCATTAAAAATATGTTTATTAAACCAACTGAAGAAGAACTTGCTAACTTCAAACCTGACTTTGTTGTTTACAATGCTTCAAAAGCAAAAGTTGAAAACTACAAAGAATTAGGCTTAAATTCTGAGACATGTATTATGTTCAATATTACAAGCCGTGAGCAAGTGATTATTAATACTTGGTATGGTGGCGAAATGAAAAAAGGTATGTTCTCAATGATGAACTACTACTTACCACTTAAAGGTATTGCTTCAATGCACTGTTCCGCTAATACAGATATGGAAGGCAAAAATACCGCTATATTCTTTGGCTTATCAGGAACTGGTAAAACCACATTATCTACAGATCCAAAACGTTTATTAATTGGTGATGATGAACATGGTTGGGATGATAATGGTGTATTCAACTTCGAAGGTGGATGCTACGCAAAAGTAATTAATCTTGATAAAGATTCTGAACCAGATATTTATAATGCTATTAAACGTAATGCTTTACTTGAAAACGTTACATTAGACAAAGATGGTAAGATTGACTTTGCTGATAAGAGCGTTACCGAAAATACTCGTGTTTCTTATCCAATCAACCACATTAAGAATATCGTAAGACCTATTTCATCTGCTCCAGCTGCTAAAAATGTTATCTTCTTATCTGCTGATGCATTTGGTGTCTTACCTCCAGTATCTGTTTTAACTCCAGAACAAACACAATATTATTTCTTATCAGGATTTACTGCTAAATTAGCAGGAACTGAAAGAGGTATTACTGAACCTACTCCAACATTCTCTGCATGCTTTGGACAAGCATTCCTTGAATTACATCCAACTAAATATGCTGAAGAATTAGTAAAGAAAATGCAAAAGAGTGGCGCTAAAGCATACTTAGTAAATACTGGTTGGAATGGTACCGGAAAACGTATTTCTATTAAAGATACACGTGGTATCATTGACGCTATCTTAAATGGTGATATCTTAAATGCTCCAACAAAGAAAATTCCATACTTTGATTTTGAAGTACCAACTTCTTTACCAGGAGTTGATCCAAAAATCTTAGATCCTCGTGATACATACGCTAATCCTAGTGATTGGGACAACAAAGCTAAAGATTTAGCAGGCAGATTCATTAAGAACTTCGTTAAATATGAAACAAATCCTGCTGGTAAAGCTTTAGTAAAAGCTGGACCAAAAGTTAGTGAATAATTAGTAACTAATATAATTTAAAATAGTAATAAAAAGTTGAGTTAAGTTTGATTACTTGTAGTAATTCAAATAAAACCCAACTTTTTTTGATTGTAGTTGCTACCAAATTAATCAAAATTATAATATAATGATGTTATGCTTAGTTATTTTAGTTATGAAGGTGAGAATATGAAATTTAAAGTTTTAGATTTGTTTTGTGATATCGGAGGATTTTCTTTAGGTTTATCAAAAGTTGATGGATTTAGTGTAAATGTTGCTTTTGATAATGATGAAGAAGTTAAAGAAACATTTAATAAAAATTTTCCTAATACATTTTTTATGTGCGGAAATATATTAGAAGAAGATATACGAAAACAAATTATTGATAAATCCAAACAAACTAAAGTAAATGTCGTAGTTATAGAAAACTCGCTTTTTTACACTGAAGATAATAAAAACGAACTAATACATGCATGTATTGATATTGTTAATGAATTAAAACCAAGCATAATTATCACTCATAATGATATTGAAGAATTAGATTTTAAAGAAAATGAAGATTTATTTATAGCAAAAATGATAGAAAATGGTTATAAAGTTAATATTAATAGGATTAACGCTAAGCATTATGGAGTAGCGCAAGATCGTTATTATAATATATTTGTTTTTGCTAAAAAGAAGGCACTTTCATTTCCTAAAGAAAAAGAACAAGTAACTGTTAAAACCGCTTTATCGGATTTAGCGTATTTAGAAAATGGTGAAGGACAAAAAATTTCTTCTTATATTAATGAACCACAAAATCAATATCAAAAGAATTTGCGTGGAGAATACTTAGAATTTCATGAATCAAATAAATGCTCTAAAAAGAAATTAGAAGAAATAAAATCTATGCCAATTAAGAAAGATAGTTTAAAAGATAAAAACTATCGATTAAATTATGATGATGTTGCACCTTCTTTAAATTCACGCTTGTTTTTGACAAATAAAGTTGTTCATCCAATTTTAAATAGAACTTTAACACTTCGAGAAGTAGCAAGACTTCAAAGTTTTAATGATGATTTCTATTTTTGTGGTAATAAGTCTTTGATTATAAAACAAATTTGTGAAGCTTTCCCTCCTTTATTAGCTAGAGAAATTGCTATTCAAATTGCTAATGAATTTGATGTAGAACTTGTTGATGGTTTAAATTATGAATTATATTTAGGTAATGCTTATACTTTAATTGATAAATTAGTGGAAGATAATATCAAAGTAAACCATATTATTACTGATCCACCATATAGTTTACCTTATGACGAAGAAAACTTTAATATGAAAAAAGCAATTAAAAATGGTGAAGCTTTTGATGTTCTTTCTTGGATTCCAAAATATGAAAAAATACTTGATGATAATGGCTCAATGATTGTATTTTGTTCGTACCGTGATATTAGTTATATTATTAAAACCATGGAAGAAAATAATTTAGAGGTTAAAGATATAATTGTTTGGAAAAAAACTAATCCAATTCCAAGAAATGTTAATCGTAGATATGTTCAAGATATGAAATTTGCTATTTGGAGTGTTAAAAAGGGTGCTAAATGGGTGTTTAATAGAAATCCAAAAAAGTCATATATGCGTAGTTTATTTGAAACTAGTGTTGTATCAGGTAAAGAAAAATATGATGCATCGCAAAAGAGTTTACGTTTAATGGATGAAATAGTAAAGATACACACTAAAGAAAATGATTTGATTATTGATCCATTTATGGGAACTGGAACAACCGGATTAGCGTGCTTAGACTTAAATCGTAAATTTA
>CALBGF010000263.1 GCA_937893635.1 uncultured Mollicutes bacterium
ATCAAAGCATGTGTTGATCGTATGGAAAAGAATCTTAATGTAGTTGACGAAAGATATCGGAATATTATCGAAAGATTGACAAAAGTCGAATCAACATTATCACATGCGCAAAAGCGGATTGACGAAATGATTATAGTAAAAGGGGATAATTATGGAACTAACTAGTATGCCTATTATAGTTATAATTTGTTATTTGATAGCTGAAATGTATAAGATTTTATTCAAAAATAAGGAATATTTATTTAGGTTTATACCTATTTTTGTTTCATTTGTTGGTGGAATTTTAGGAGTTGCTATGTTTTTCCTTAATCCTGAAATAATTAATGTTTAAAATGTTTGGCTTGCTTTTATTGTTGGCGTTATTAGCGGAGCTAGCGCAACAGGAACTAATCAAATAATTAAACAAATATTTTTTAAAGGAGAACAAAATAAATGATTAACTATAATCCGAAAGTAGATTATTTAATTTGTAAATACTTATTAAATAAAAGAATAGAAATTCAGGATGAACAATTATGGAAAGATATTTATTTCTATGACAATTGTACTAAAAACGAAGAACAATGTTTTATGCTAAAAGCAAAAAAAAGTACAAGCATATATAAAAAATGAAAACGCAAATTTTAATTTAGTTAATATATTACATTGTTATAAAAGTATTATTGATGATTGTTACAAAGTAAATCAAAAGGTAATAGAAAAAACAAAAAATATTGTTAAAATGTTTAAAAATAATTATTCTCCCGATTTAGCGGCGACAGTATTTATATATGTTTTGGAAAACAATGTGTTTGATCAGTATAATGTCGAAATGGCAAAAATCATCCATAATTTTATTCAATTAAAAAGAGGATATGTACCAGCGATAATTTACTATTTTCAGGCTGATAAAGTAATTCACCTAATTCAAAAAAAAGAAATTGAGGGTGCTGTTTTAGAAGTGAAAAAATGCTATATAAGAACAAAACATTTTAACACATTTCATCATTTGATTTTTTTAGAAGAAATTATTGCTAAATTAAATAAAGAACGCATTTATTTAAAGGATAAATTTAAAGTGCAAGAACTCTATATTTATGGCTCATACTCTAAAAAGACATATAACGAATATAGTGATTTGGATTTATTGGTAAAAGTATATTTTGAAACAGAATATGATTATCAAACTCGTTTTAAAATTTTTGATTATTTAGAAAAACAAATTGGTATTGAAATAGATGGAATAATTATGGATTTTAGAGAAGAAAAAGAAGATTTACAAGAAGAAATAAAGAAGAATTTGAAAAGAATATTTTAAAGGAGTGAATATAAAAATGAATATAAAAAAAGAAATAAGAAAAATAAAAAATAAAGTAAGTGTTGATGATTTTCCCAAATTAGATGACTTAAATGATTTAAAAGACACATCAAAAGATTTTTTAACGAAAACAAGTGAAGGAGCTTCTATTACAGTTAAAAGAAACACAGAAAATGATTATGTTTTATCTGATAATCATTTCCTTGCAAATGTTGGTGGCTTAAATCTTAGTGTTAACCAAATAACTGAGTCGTTGGATGGATACAAAATTAGTGATGGAGAACATTTTGTTAGTATATCTTTTGATAAATTTGTTGGCGCAATAGGTTCTCTAGATACAGTGAACAAATCAAAAATCACATTTAAGCAAACATCTACTGAAGATGTTGTTGAAATTACAAAGTTAGAAAATGGATTAAACATAGATCTAATAATTGATTCCATTGCCAATATAAATAATTTTAGTTGCTGTTACAATATTGTAACATCATCAAATATTAAGACTATATTTTGCAACGACCTTAAAAAAGTGGTGTTTGTTGATAAAGACACAAATAATAAGATTTTTGAATTTGATAACATTATGGCATTTGATGCAAATGATAATTATTTAATAAATCCTACTATGGAATGGATAGATGTGAGTTCAAATGTACATTCTTTAAATGTAATCTTTCAAAAAGACTGGGCAGAAAATAATGAACGCACTTTCCCATTAAGAATAACAAGCAGACTAGCTAATGTTGAAAAATCTATTTTAAAATTACATTTATTTAAAGATTCTGCAAGAATTTATTCTTTGAAGAATAAATCTATATTAGGAATTAAAGATAATGAATCATATTCTGTTAATGCGATTATTAACAGTGAACAAATTATTAGTTATTTAGTAAAAGAGAAATTCAAAAATTATCAAGTTCTTTTAGCATTTACATTTGATTTTGGAAATGATGATAGTAAATTAGAGTCAATATTAGCTTATAATGGGGCAAATAGTTTAAAACTATATAAAGATGGTACAGATAATTTAAAAGTGGATATAACAAACCTAATTCAAGATGAATTTAATAAATATGAAAAAGGATTAACTTTAGAGAATCTTGTTATTACATTAATGCCTAAAAACAAAGTATTATCTCAAAGTAATTTTTCATTAGGAACAATAGCGCCTATAGCTTTAGATGATGATTTTATTACTATTTATAATGAAAATAACGAAGGAAAACAAGTTTTGCCTACTATAAATATTTTAAAGATATCTAATTGCTATGTTGATCCAAGTACACCTTTTAAAGAATATGATGTTGGTAAGGCCGGTGTTTCAAAACTTAATTTATGTAATCGGGAACACAAGCACATTTTACCATTAGGAACTATTTCTTCTAATTCGCTGGATGTTAATGTTGACTTAATGTATGATACAAGGTTTTTAAAAGATGAAAATAGTCAAAGAATATTAAAAAACAATTTTTCTGATGGATGGCTTTTAAATGTATCACAAAGACTAATAAAAGATAAAAATTATCGTAAGTTATTTGGAAGTAAGTCTATTACTTATATTGATGGAGAAAATAATGCACATTTGCTAGAAGAAAAATGGTACTACACATTAGATAATGTTAGACATTATATAGATAAAACTTTAGTTATAATAGGCAATGATAAAAAGTTAAAATATTTTGATGAATCTAATCAAGTATATTATGATGTGGAATACGAAGCATCCAGCGATGATGGCTTAACTCTTATAACTACTAATAGCAAATTGAATTATATTCGTCAATCTGATTTAAAAGTAAAAAAACATTATTATATTAGATTATTAGGTAATCAAAAATTTGAAGTGTTTATGGATGATGAAGGATTATTAAAAATACCACATTTTCCTAGTAATTCTGTTGATGTTAAAGATGCTGAATATAGAGGATTATTAACGCTAACTAATACAATATATATGATTGATGATGTGAAATCTTATTTGTCACCTAATAAAATTAAATATGTTGGTAGAAAATTTTTAGATGAAAAAGGAAACTATTTACGAGCTGAATATCTTAGTAAAGAGTTATTATTTAATGGAAGTGAATATTATGTTATTCCTACATTATTCATTACACCAGATGCATCACATAAAGTTTCAAACAAAATAGAAAAAATAAATTATGATAGCAAAGAAAAATTAAAAGTAGAAATTGAAAATGAATATTATTTAGATAAAAACTATGTTGGAGCTGATTATTATGAGAATGAGGATATTAGCGATTTAAATAATCGTATTATGCAATATGAAGAACAAATAAAACAACTCAAGGAAAACATTTTGTCATCATCAGAAATGGTAATAGATGCACATTATAATTATAATTATTCAGTGTTAATAAAATATTACGATATGCCAAAAAGCATTACTAATGAGGATTATAATATTGATACTGCTAATCGCCAATTTTTAAAGAGCAAAATGTCTTTGAAAAAAGCAATGGATGTTTTAACAAAATACGAGACACAATTGATGTGTTTAAAAGAACAAAAAAGTGCATTAGTAAAAGAACAAAAAGAAAGCGTACAAGATTATATTGTTGATACATTAGGTAATATTTTAGGATTTGATTATTATGGAAAATTAATCTACATAAGTGACAAATATGAAAACGAAATATTTATTGCTTATGATGAAGGAAAATTAACAAGCATATATTCTAAAGACCAAAAAATGATTTTTCATTATAATGATGATAATTTATTAGAGTATCTTACTGATAATAAAGGTAGAAAAAAATGGTTCAACTATACTGATAAAATGCTTACTTCTATTTGTTATTTGGTTGAGAACAACAATAAATTAAACATTTCATTTACTTATAATGATGGATATTTGCATACTATTTCTGATGGAGTTAGACAGTTTAAATTAGATAGAACAAAAAGGTATATTGATGTTTTGTTAAAAACATTAACAGTAATAGAAAATAATATGGTTACAAACAATGGAGTAGAGAGTGTTATTGCAAGTGACACAATAAATAAATCATCGATTGGATCTAGATGTATAGATAATATTACAAACGAATCTAATAGATATTTCTTTGATACTTTTGGAAGATTAACGAATTGCTATTGGAGGACAAGAAGCAATAAATTAATGAGACGCTTAATTAATTATAATGGCAAAAACAAAATGTTTGATATTACTATGGACACATC
Organism: uncultured Mollicutes bacterium; assembly: GCA_937893635.1. Next base: position 4,502 of record CALBGF010000263.1, read on the forward strand.
AAAAATATTAGTGTCGGTAAGTAAAAATATTATTGATAATAATTCTTTTTTGATTAATTCAAGCGATTTTAGTGAAATTGTTCGAAAATATGAATTGGCGAGTCTTGAAATGGTTTTTGATACTGATGCTGTGTCATTTGATGAAGAAATGTTAAAAAACAATGAAATTGTAATAACGATAGATGTTACTGATAAAAACGATAAGATTAGAACATTCAAACATACATTTACATTTAGTCAAGTTATTACTGGGATAATTGCCGCACCATTTGTTTTAATGAAAACTGATAAGTCTATAAAAGTAGTAATTTATTCGCAAAAAGAATTAAATTATGATTATTTGTATTCTAAAATAAATGTATATAGATCAGAAGGTGCTATTAATAAATATGATGAAGATAATAATTTGATTTACTCTATCAGTGAGGATGGTGAAACATTTTACGAAGATTTTGTAGATGATAAACCAACTAAAATAAGTACTATTGATAAGTATGGTGCTGAAAAAACAATTTGGCAACAATATGATGAAGATAATCATCTAGTATATGTTGAAGATAATTTAGGAAACATCAAAGAGAACATTTATGATGATAAAGGTCAGTTGATTGAAGAAAAAGCTTATAATAGAATTGATACGGCATTATTAAAAACTACCAAGTATAAATATGATGATAAAGGCAATATAGCAAAACTAGATGGTGTAATGCGTAATGAATTGGGTGAATATCCTCAAGAAACATATACATATGAAAATGGCAGTAATAATTTAAAACTTGTGAAAAAAGTTAATAATCAAGTTATCTCTTATGGCTATGATTTCAATACTGATGATGTGTTAAGCATTTCTTCAGATGCTTTAGGTAAGAAAAACGCCACAACATTTAAATGTACTCATGGTTATGTTACTGAATTAACTCATCATGGAGTAAAAATTAATTATGATTTAGATGGAATAGGAAGAAAAACAAAAGTGGCTATTGGTGGCTGTACAAAACTAGAGGTTTCTTATAATGATTTTTATACCTATAACAATAAAGAGAATAACAAATTAGTAACTATTACTGATGCGGAAGATAATGAGATAAGAGAAATTTATGATTGTTATGATGATTTACTTTTAATAAAAATGCCATTATCACGAACAATTAAATACACTTATGATGATGACAAACGACTAATAACAACAGAAAATACAAACTGTAGTGTTAATGAAAAAATCACTAATACGTATAGCGATAATTTATTGACTAAAATTGAACATAAATATGATGATATGGTTGTCTCTAAAATAATGAACTATTATGAAAATGAATTGCTTAAGGAAAATGTTTACTCAACTGAAGATAAAGCATTTATGCATGAAAAATTTTCTTATGATTCATCATATAATAACCGCCTAAATAAAATAGAACTTCCTGTTACTAAAACTAATATTACATTTTCTTATGATTCGTTGGGAAGGACACAAAAAGAAAGAATTGAATATGAAGATTGTGGATTAGTTCTTGCTAACGAATATGAGTATTTGCAATATGATGATAACTCAATTGATTTGGTAAAAACTCATAATCAAAGTATTTGTGGAGTAAATGAAATCATTGATTATGATTATGATGTAAACGGAAATATTATTTTAGAAAAAGGAATAAATTACCAAATTAGATATCAATATGATAAATGTAATCGATTAATAAGAGAAGATAATCAAAAAATCAAACTAACTAAATTATATAGTTATGATGATGGTGGTAATTTAATATTTGTTAAGGAATGTTCATATACTTTAGATAATGATGTTAATGTTAATAATATAACAACATTTGAATATGAAAAAAATGGTTGGAAAGATCAATTAATTAAATTTAATGATAAAG
>CALBGF010000264.1 GCA_937893635.1 uncultured Mollicutes bacterium
TGCATTTCTAAGTCCTAAATCCGTAAAGTAATATTTATAAATTGATTTCAAATATTTTTTGCCTTTTACATCGTATCTAATAGCTTCATTTAGCAAGAATGAATCTTTCATATACCCAATGTGTTTGCTGATTGTATTGTGGTCATATACTATTTTCAATTCACTTTTAAATGAATTTTCTAATTTTGAGGCATTAGTATAAGAACCAATAGATGATGCTAAAATATTAATTAAAGTCTCAAAAGAATCTTTGTTTGTTATATTGTTTCTTTCATAGATATCTTTTAAGTAGATTTCATCAAATAAGCCTTTTAAATAATTAATTTTTTGTTCAGGTTTTTGGTAAGATAAAACTAATGGCATACCTCCAAAAGTAGAATATTGCTTATATGCTTCTTCAAAAGATAAACCAACATAATCATAGAATTCCTTAAATGATAATGGAAATATCTTAATTTGATCTCCTCTACCTCTAAATTCTGTGACTATATCCGTAGATAACATTTTAGAATTACTTCCAGTAACATAAACATCATAGTTTTCATGTCTTAAAAAGCCATTTAAAGTTCCAACAAAGTTCTCAAGCAATTGAACTTCATCTAGCAATAGATAAAAATAATCATTTTCATTTGTTACATCGTTTATATACGCTCTAAATTTTTTAGAATTTACAATATAACTCTTTTTTTTAGATTCATAGATTTTTGTACTTTCATTCGGAAAATATTTATCTAATTTATCTAAATCTTCATCAAAATCAAAAGCAAATCTTATAATATTTTCTTTTTTTACATTATTTTCAATCAAATAATTATAAAACAATTTATTCAAAATATATGATTTGCCGCATCTTCTTATTCCCGTTATTATTTTAACTAATCCATTGTTTTTCCTATCAATAATTTCATTTAAATATCTTTCTCTTTTTATCATACCATTCACCTTTTTTGCAGTTTACTATATTTTTCGTTAATAATATGCTACTACATTCTTATTGATTTTTCAACATTGCATTCACTTTTTTTGTAGTTTACTACATTTTTTGTAAATTATTCGGCTCTAAAAAGAATTTTAAGGGTATTTTCCATTATTTACAAGAGTCAATTTTTATAATATAATTAATTCGGTTGAAACCGAGTCGGATGGGAGCGAACAAAAATGAATTTTATAGGAAGAACTGAAGAAATAAAGAAATTAAACAAAGTCATTAATTCTAATGAATTTTCTTTTTCTTTGATTTTTGGAAGACGTCGTGTAGGCAAAAGTGAACTTATAAAACACGTAATTAAGCCAATCAACGCCATTAAAATTTATTATGAATGTAAAGCTGTATCAGAATTAAGTAATGTTTCTGGATTAAGTGACATTTTATCCGAAGAATTTAATTTACCAAAATTAAACTTTGACAGTATAGAATCAATATTAAAATACATTTTTGAATTGTCCAAAAAGCAAAAAATAATTTTAGTCTTAGATGAATATCCTTATCTTAGGAATAATGTCGAAGGCATGGATAGTATCTTACAAGCTTTAATTGATAAATATAAAGATAGTTCAAAATTATCATTCTTAATATTAGGTTCATACATTGATGTAATGCGTTCTTTGTTACTTCATTCTAATCCTTTATATGGTAGAGTTGATTTAACAATTGAACTTAAACCAATGGATTATTACGATTCATCTTTGTTTTATCCTAATTATTCAATTGAAGATAAAGTTAAGATTTATTCTGTATTTGGTGGCATTCCTTATTACAATAGATTAATTGATGATTCAAAAAGTGTCAAAGAAAATATAATTGATTTAATCGCATCAAATGGAGCAAGACTTGAAAATGAAGTATCTATGTATTTAAACTCAGAAATTTCTAAAATTGTGAATGCTAATGAAGTATTTGAAGCATTATCACGTGGATATTCTAAATATAGTGATATTTTATCTCAATCACATGTCTCTAGTGGGCCGACTTTAATCGATGTGTTAGATAAATTAATACGAATGGATGTAGTTAGTAAAACAAGTCCAATTAACGATTCTTCTAATAAAAAGAAATTTAGATATTATATTTCTGATAATTTATCTTTATTTTATTACAAATATATTTTCAAATACTCTTCACAATTAAAAATCATGGACTCTAATATATTTTATGACAAATATATTTTAAAAGATTTTGAAGAACAATATGTTCCACATATTTTCGAACGCATATGCACACAATTTTTAATTAGACAAAATAAATCAGGATTAATTGATCCAGTTTTTGAAAAGATTGGTAAATATTATTATGATAATCCTAAAGAGCATCGTAACGGTGAATTTGATGTAGTAACAGAAGATTCTTTAGGATATGTATTTTATGAGGCAAAATTTAGAAAAGATGTCATTACTGATAAAATAATTGATGAGGAAATCAAACAAGTTAATATGACTGGTTTAAATTGCTATAAGTATGTTTTTATATCTCAAAGTGGTTTTTCATGTACACCAAAAGATAATGTCCAATTAATAGATTTAAAGCAATTATTCGAATAAAAGTTTCAATTAATTGCAATAGCCATGTTAATTTTTAATAAATCTTAATAGAAAATCTGTTATTCCAATAATAGTAAATCCATTATTATCTATAGTCTCTTTTATTGGCTTATTGATAACCACTATTTTTTGAATTGAATTATGAAGTTTTAAAAATGGTTTTGTTTCTCTAACTATAACATCTTTACTATTATAATCAGCGCATACTTGAATATAAAATTGCTTTATTCCTTTTTTTGCAACAAAATCAATTTCATAATTCTTTTTAACACTTTTTCCTTCTTTGTTTTTTTCCACTGAATTAATAGTTCCAATATTAACACTATATCCATTATAAATTAATTCATTATAGACAATATTTTCAAGCATTTGTCCTTCATCATTAAAAGCAAAATTTAAACGTGCATTTCTAAGACCATTATCAATAAAATAATATTTTTTTAAAGCACCTATTTCACTATTTCCTTTAATATCATATCTTTTTGCTTCACTTATTAAAAACGAATCTAAAAAGTAATTTAAATACCTCTCAATAGTGGTTTTATCAACTGTTTCTTTTTTTACACTTCTATAAATGTTACTAAGTTTTTCAGAATTAATTAATTGACCACATTCTTCACTAATTATGTTACATAGTTCATCAAGCACTTCACTTTTTTTGAGACTATTATGATCTAATATATCTTTAAAATATGTGGCTTGAAATAAATTTGTTAAATATGACTTTTTATCATCATAATCTTTTAACACTGCAAGTGGCATACCGCCATATATCATATATTCATAAATAGCTTCTACTTCACTAATTTCTTTATAATTATAAAATTCTTCGAATGATAATGGCTTTATGCTAATATTAGTGGCTTTATCCCTAAACTCAGTAACAATATCTGTCGATAACATCTTAGAGTTAGAGCCTGTAACATACAAATCAATATTCTTTTCTCTAGATAGTCCTAAAATTAAATCCACAAATGAAATAACATTTTTACTATTTTTATTTGCTAGTTTGATTACTCCATTTGTATAAATAGGATTTATTATTGTATCAATCAATTGTACTTCATCAATAAAAACATAATAGTATTCATTAGGATTTACAACACTTCTAATATATTTATCAAGTTCTAATGGATTTCGGCACTTAGCATTTCTTAAATCATCTAATTCAACAATTATTATGTTTTGCTTCTTTACACCAACAGAGAGCAAATAATTATAATAAATTTCTTTTAATAAATATGATTTACCACATCTTCTTACGCCAGTGATAACTTTAGGGAATCCGTTATGTTGTGCTGCAATTAAGGTTTTTAAATATACCGGTCTATTAATCATACGCAATCTCCTTTTTAGTAGAATTCTACCTTTTTTACGATTATATTTTATGCTAATAAAGTCAAATAATCAATATTTAGTCTCCTTTTTGGTAGAATTCTACCTTTTTTTTACATTATTTTCACTGCTTAATATCAAAAAAAGACCGAGTACCGAAAGAACTCAAGGCCTTTTAGTAAATAGCAAAATTGACTGTGATTAACTATATCATCAATTTGGTATTAATTCATAGCGGCATGTCACCTTTTGTGCTGATATTCTATCATTTGTCACCATTATTGTTACATGTTTTTGTAATGCTTAAACATAATTTAATTTGAATTTATCGCATTTAATCAATTTTTAAGTTTAAGGAACACTTTTTTTATAATTTACATTTAAATAAAAAATCCATTAAAATGCATTGTCAATCATAGTAATAGCAATATTAAATATATTAATTTTTATATTGTTTCAGCAAATCTAATAAAACAATAAAATTAGTGCCTCTTCTAATAGAATTAGAATTCTTCATTATGTAATCCCAACTATCCTCGTAATTGTGTGGAACACTAAAACCACATTCACTCATTTTATTATAAAATTCTTTTGGTTTATCTTTATAATATTCTTCAAATTTGTTTGACAAATTTTTCTTTTCTTCATCACTACAATTATGAAGATTATATAATATGTGTTCTAGATTTCTTGAAAAGAATAAAACCTTATAGTTAACATTAGAAATTTTATCAAGTGATATTAAATACTTATATATTTCTTTTTTATTTTCATTAATCATTCTACTTTTTGTTATATCATCAGTATAAATTATTCCTAATTCTTCATCAAAAGAATAACCATTTTCAACAACAGCATAAGCATCACCAGATACAAATGCACCATCGGTATCAATTATATGAAATACGCCAAAAAAGTCTGATGGATATAAATGATATTGTCTTTTATACTCATCAATTATGCTTTTCAAATTAGTATGACAAGATTTTTTTGTAGCACCTTGCTTTAATGCTATATCACCATGAGTAATATAAGATTGTATAGAAATGCCTTCTTTTTTTATAAATTCTTTAATAGGAGCATATATTGTTACTTGATCTGATTTTCCTTCGCAAATTATTAATAAAAATTTATTCATGGTTTATAAGTTCTCCTGCTTTAACAAAAGAACGATAAATATCATATAAATCAATTGGCTCAGAAAAATTATTATCGCTATCTAAAAATAATCTTCTTAAGTATTGATTTCTTAAATTCTCCGTTTTGCTTAATCGAGGATAAGAAATATATCTATCATTTTCATCTAATGATGAGAAAATGATTGAATCTCTAATTACCTCTAAAGCGCGCAAATTATGTGATGTAAACAAGAATTGTCCTTTTGCTTCTTCTTTAAATCCTTTTAATAATTCTCCTAATAAATATTCAAAAATACCTGAATCAAACTCATCAACAACTAAAATTGATGATTTATTGTTAAAGACATCGACCATTGAAGAAATCAATGAAATTATCTTCTTAATACCATCTGATTCTAATCTTAATGGTATTCTTAAATCATTTCTAATCGAAACCACTTCGCATCTAAAACCTTCTATGCCATTTTCTAAAATTGCATTACCTAAATCCACTACTTCGACATGCATGTTAGGAATTATTTTATTAATAACGATATCTATTTCTTTAAAATAATCAAAAACTATTGGTTTTATTTCATTGTTTAATATACTTTCTCCAAAAATAGAGAATTTTCCAAAAATAGTGTTGATTGTTTTATTTGTTTCACTCCTATAAAAAAATGGTATTGCATCAATTGCCGCGATTTGACTAATTTCTTTATTATCATACACATGCATGTTATGTGTAGCATATATTTTTAATCTTTTAAGTGAATTAGCTTCAAATTGTAATTCCTTTACTTTATACAAAATGGAAATAAATGTATCCGAAAAAATAAAACTAGAATTGTCTGAACTTATGGATCCCACTAATCGTTGTAATACACCTATTGTAGTTTTATCATATTTTTTAAGTAAAGTAACTAATGATAATGGTTGAATAAAATTCAATAAATTTTCATTTAAAAAATCAACTTCTACTAATTTTACTTTATTGTTCCATTTATCTAATTCTTCAGAAAATATTTTATATGATAATTTTTCTGATTTAATAAATGCAGTTTTTGTTGAATCATTTTTACCTAAAACAACTTCATAAATACACATCATTTTTTTAATATCATCAATAAAGTAAGTTAATTCTAACGATGCTTCATTCTCATTTTTATTAATAATATCGTAAACTTCTTTTTCATCAAAATGATTGACTCTAGAATCATTTTCTTTTAAGTCTCTGCTAGCAATAATGCTCTTTAAAATATTAAATGCATTCACCATGGCGGTCTTTGAACTACCATTCGGCCCATAGATTCCAATTACATCTGATGTTTTTAAATCAAATAGTCCTTTTTCTACTTGTTTTTTTGATTTAAATTCTATGTTTCCTTGCTTAACATTTTTTATGTTTTTTATCTTAATAGATAATAGTCTAATGCCTACATTCATGTCATGTACCTCTTGCATTTAGTTTATCACCACCTATTTAAAATTGCAAGCTTTTTATTTGTTTTGTAGTTTTTTACTACATTTTTCAAAATAAAAAACCAATTTATACTATATTATTATGCAAATTCTAAAAAATAATTCACAAAAGCATTTTTTTATTACATAGTGGATATTTAAAAATCCAATAAACGAAAACTTTTCTTTTTAGCATCTTCATATGATACTAAATATGTTGTAAGTTTAAACCATTATCCTTTTCATATCTATTAATAGCCAAAGCAAATTTATACAATCGCGTGCATTATCATGATTAAATTCACCATTTTCTTTAATTAAACATTTTGGTAACACACGAAAACAATTATATTAAAAGATAAATAAAATGTTTTTTTAAAATACACAAATTTGCTATATCTAGATTATAATAATCGTAATTAAGTAAAGGCGGTGTATATTATGTTTGGTAGAAACTATGAATTACAAGAAATTGAAACACTATATAATTCTAACAAATTTGAGTTCCTAGTACTATATGGTCGTCAAAGAATAGGAAAAACCGCTTTGCTTACAGATTTTGCTAAGAAGCACAATTGTTTTTACTTTTTGGTGCAAGAAAAAAATACAATTTTATCTATAAAAGAGTTTACAACTTTAATAAAAGATTATTTTAATATGGAGTATATGCCATCCGCTAACGATTGTGCAGAGGTTATAGCAATTCTTAACG
>CALBGF010000265.1 GCA_937893635.1 uncultured Mollicutes bacterium
AATTATGAAAAAAATGAGTGCAAATGAAATCAGAAATACTTGGTTAAATTTCTGGAAGAGCAAAGGACATTATATTGAACCTAGTGCTTCTTTAATACCAAATAACGATCCAACTTTACTTTGGATTAATGCTGGTGTAGCGGCTTTGAAAAAATACTTTGATGGAACAGAAATCCCAACAAATAGACGTATTACTAATGCCCAAAAATCATTACGTACTAATGATATTGAAAATGTTGGTATGACTGCTCGTCACCATACATTCTTTGAAATGCTTGGTAACTTCTCAATTGGTGATTATTTCCGTAATGAAGTAATACCTTGGGCGGTTGAATTATTAACAAGTGATAAATATTTTGGTATTGATAAAGAAAAACTTTATATTACTTATCACCCAGATGATAAAGCAAGTAAAGAATTATGGATGAAAAATGGTATTAGTGAAGACCATTTAATTCCTTTAGAAGATAACTTCTGGTGTATTGGTGAAGGACCATGTGGACCAGATACCGAAATATTCTTTGATCGTGGCGAAAAATATGATCCAAATCATTTAGGATTAAGATTATTAAAAGAAGATATTGAAAATGATCGTTATATTGAAATTTGGAATATTGTTTTCTCGCAATATAATGCCGTAACTGGTGTAGACCGTAAAGATTATAAAGAATTACCAAATAAAAATATTGATACTGGTGCTGGTTTAGAGCGTTTAGCGTGTATTATGCAAGATACAGAAACAAACTTTGAAACTGACTTATTCATGCCAATTATCAAAGCAACTGAAAAACTTGCTAAATATCCTTATGACGATGAACATAAGATGGCGTACCGTGTTATCGCTGATCATATTAGAACTTGTACATTCGCTCTTTCTGATGGAGCAACTTTCTCAAATGAAGGAAGAGGCTATGTTTTAAGAAGAATTTTACGTCGTGCAGTAAGATTTGGTCGTAAATTAGGAATTGATAAACCATTTATGTATCACCTTGTTAAAGTATGTGCGGATAATATGAAAGATTTCTATCCATACTTAGAAGAAAAAGTTGATTATGTTTCTAAAATTGTTAAAGCCGAAGAAGAAAAATTCTTATCTACTTTAAATAGCGGTGAAGCTTTACTTCGTAAAATGATTGAAGGAAAAGATGTTCTTAGCGGTGAAGATGCCTTTAAGTTATATGATACTTATGGTTTCCCAGTCGAATTAACAAAAGAAATTTGTTTAGAAGCAAATGTTAAAGTAGATGAAGAAGGATTTAAAGTAGAAATGCAAAAACAAAAAGAACGTGCAAGAAACGCTCGTGGTAATTTGCAAAGTATGAATAAACAAGCTAAAGATTTATTAGAATTTGAAGCACCTTCAACATTCTTATATGATGAGACTACATGTAAAGCAAAAGTTGTAGGATTATTTGTTAATGGCGAAAAAGTTGATGAAATTAAAGAAAGTGGCGAAGTAGTATTTGATCAAACTTCTTTCTATGCAGAAATGGGTGGACAAGTTAGTGATACTGGTGTTATTGCTAATGATAATACTTCTATGCGTGTGGAAAATGTCTTTAAAGCACCACGTGGACAACACTTACATCATGTTACTTTAGACTTTGGAAGTGTTAAATTAGGTGATGAATTTACTTTAACAATTGATGAAGTGAAAAGACATAAAATCATGGCTAATCACTCAGCATCCCACTTACTTCAAGCTGCTTTAGTAAAAGTATTAGGAAGCCACGTTCACCAAGAAGGTAGCTTTGTTAATGATGAATATGCGCGTTTTGACTTCTCACATTTTGCTAAAGTTAGTGATAGTGAATTAAATGAAATTGAAAAGACCGTTAATGAAATGATAAGTGCTTCTATTGAAGAAGAAACAAAAGTTTTACCAATTGAAGAAGCTAAAAAATTAAATGCGACAGCTTTATTTAATGAAAAATATGGTGATGTTGTTCGTGTCGTTTGCTTTGGTGATGTGTCTAAAGAATTCTGTGGTGGTACACACGTTAAAAACACTAAAGATATTGGTGTATTCGCAATTGAATTTGAAGAAGCCATTGCTTCAGGTATTAGAAGAATTCAACTTCGCACTGGATTTGAAGCTTATCGTTTATTAAAACAAAAAGAATTAATGCTATTAGAACAAAAAGCATTATTAAACGCTAATTCAATCAATGAAAATAACTTACGTTTAAAATCTTTAATTAAAGAAAAAGAAGACTTAAGAAATCAAGTGAAAGTTCTTGAAGAAAAGCAAGCTTTATTAATGTCTAAATCTTTAATAGAAGAATTTGGAGTATTTAACGGACACCACTTATTAGTTAGGTATTTACCTAATACTAATCGTGCTTCATTAATTAAAATTATTGATGAACTTAAAACTAAATTTGATGATGGCATTATTGTTTTAATTGGTGAAGAAAATGGTAATTATCCAGTTACTTGTGCTTTAACTAAAGAAGCAATCGCTTCTGGACTTAAAGCTGGTGTCATTGTAAAAAGCGTTGCTAACTTACTTTTAGGATCTGGTGGAGGAAGACCAGATTTAGCAACAGGTGCTGGTAAAGACTTATCTAAATTAAATGAAGTTAATGATTTAGTTAAAAAACTCATTGATTAATGAATAAAATATAAAAATAGGAAAAAAATAATTATGGGAAAAGTAATAGGTTTAGATTTAGGAACAAGAACATTAGGAATTGCTATTTCAGATTCGCTTGGTATGATTGCTTATGGAAGAGAAACACATCGCTTTGAAAATGGTAATTATAAAGAAGCCGCAACTTACGCAGTTGAGTATGCCAAAAAAGAAGGCGTAACGGAAATTGCCTTAGGCTTACCACTTCATATGAACGGAGATGTGGGAGATCATGCACAATCCGCGATGCACTTTAAAGAAGAAATGCTTGAACTTAATCCTAATTTAAAAATCGCTCTTGTTGATGAAAGAATGTCCACAATGCTTGCCACAAGAAGATTACTTGAAGCAGATTTATCAAGAAAAAAGCGTAAACAAGTTATTGATAAAATGGCCGCGGTTGTTATTCTTGAAACTTATCTAGACTCACGCCACTAAGGAGAAAATATGGAACCAGCAGAAAATGAAATTATTGTAGTTGATGAAGATGGAACAGAATATCCAATGGAAATTCTCATGACTTATGAAAATGATGAAAGATGTGCAAAATATGTTTTATGTTATGAAACTGATGCACCCGATGATATATTTGCTTTCCGTTATGATGATGAACATAATTTAACTGAAGTTATTGATGATGAAGAATTAGATGAAGTTGAAGAAGTATTAAATGCTTTTCAAGATGATTCTAGTGAAGACTAATCACAAAATAACAATTATTGCAAGACTTAGTTTAACCGCTAGGTCTTTTTTTGTAGTCTTTAATGAAAATAATTTTCAATAATTGTAAGAAAATAACTTTGTAGATAAAAATCTTAATTAAATTTCATAATAGAATAAGTTTTGAGGTGAACTTTATGCCTATTATGAAACTTATACCAGCCTTACAAGATTATTTATGGGGTGGAGATTATTTAAAACAATATCGTCAAAGTAATTTAGATAAAATCGCGGAATCATGGGAACTTTCCATGCATAAAGATGGATTAAGTAAGGTTAATATTAATGGTGAAATTAAAAATCTTAAAGATGTTATTACTAATAAGGACTTAGGAAAAAACTCGGAGCAATTTTCTAATTTTCCAGTTTTAATAAAACTTATTGACGCTAAAGATAATTTATCGGTACAAGTACATCCAAGTGATGAATACGCTCTTAAATATGAAGGAGAGTATGGAAAGACGGAGATGTGGTATGTAATTGATGCTAAAGAAGGCGCTGGATTATATGTTGGATTTAAAGAAGATGAAAATATTGATAAAGTAAGAAAGTATTTAAATGAAGGAACAATATTAGATCATTTAAACTTTTTTAAAGTAAAAAAGGGTGATGTATTTTTTATAAAATCTGGCACAATACACGCGATTGGGAAAGGCGTTACCTTAATTGAAATTCAACAAAATTCTAATTTAACATATCGTCTTTATGATTATAACCGCAAAGACAAAAATGGGAATTTAAGACCACTACATATTGAAAAAGCACTAAATGTTATTGATTATCATAAATATAAACAAGTAAATCATGAAAAAAATTTTCTTGGTGCCTCTAAATACTTTGCAAGTTATCAAAAAAATGCTATTATTGATAAGGAAATATTTGAACCTGATTCTTTTGTTTCGATTACATTCTTAGATGGTAAAGGAACGATTAATGGAATTAGTTATCAAAAGTTTGACTCGTTTTTTATTTCCGCAGGTGAAAAATGTTTTATAGAAGGAGTAGGAACGTATATTCTTACAAAGGTATTGAAAATGGAAAAATATGTAATAGGCGTTGATATCGGTGGAACAACTTTTAAAATCGGTATTGTTAATGAATTTGGTGAAGTATTAGCTAAAACTACTTATCCAGTTGATTTTAATCAAACTCAAGTAGAAATGATTGAAACATTAGGACGTAAAATTTTAAAACTTATGGAAGAAAATCATGTTTCAAAAGAAAATACATTAGGAATTGGTGTTGGATGTCCTGGATCAATTAATTCTATTGAAGGAACATGTGACTTTTCTGGTAATTTAAGATGGAATCGTCTTCCAGTTGCAAAAATCTTAGAAAGAGTATGTGGCTTAGAAACTAAAATTAGTAATGACGCAAATGTAGCGACATTAGGCGAAGTTAAATTTGGTTGTGGCAAAGGATATAAAGATGTTGTTATGATTACTCTTGGTACCGGTGTTGGTGGCGGAATCATCATTAACGGAAAATTATATGAAGGTAATGAAGGTAAAGGCGCAGAAATCGGACATAGTGTTATTCATATGAATGGTAGAAAATGCACTTGTGGACGTAAAGGTTGTTTAGAGGCTTACACTAGTGCTTCAGCATTAGTAAATGATGCTAAGAAAGTAATGCGTAAATATAAAGATTCAATTATGTGGAAGAAATGCCAAGATAATATTGATAACTTAAATGGTAAGATTATTTTCGATAGCGCTAAAGAAGGGGACGCTGCCGCAAATAAAGTATTAGATCAATACTTTGTATATTTAAAAGAAGTAGTATTAAATTTCTGTAATATCTTTAGACCAGAATTAATTATTATTGGTGGTGGATTAAGTGGACAAAAGGATTATTTATTAAATCGTTTAGTACCATTATTAGAAGAAGAAAATTATGGCTTCTTTAATACACCAAAAGTTGAAATTAAATGTGCGGAACTTGGTAATGATGCCGGTATTATTGGGGCAGCATCATTAATTGATTAATAATTATTAATTAAATAATATTTTTAAAAGTCGGAACTCTGTTGATGTTTTTCGACTTTTTTTAATTTAAGAAAAGTTAAAAAATTTATTCAGATTGATTTGAATAAAATCAATTTGAATAAAAAAACAATAGATTTTTTATTGATTAAAACTTGTAATCGACCTTTGCGTATTACAAGTTTGACAATAAGCAAAAATTCTATATAATATTAGTGAAAGCTAGGTGATGATGGGTATGCATATAAGTAATGAATTAAAAGTTATTAGAGAAGTATTATCATTGACACAAGAAGATTTAGCATCAATTATTGGCGTTTCTTCCGATAGCGTTTATAGATGGGAAAACGAGAAAAAAGAAATTGAAGATAATAATATTGAATTGATTTATAATTTTGCTTATAGCAAAGGGATTTTTATAAATAAAATATATGAGCAAATAATGTATGAAGATTGTGAAAAAAGTGGCTTAAAACTTTTATTCCATGGAGCTAAAAATATTATTAATATGCCAGTTGATTTGCAATATTCTAAAGAGAATAATGACTTTGGCAAAGGATTTTATTTAGGAGAAAACTTTGAGCAAGCATCTACCTATATTGCCAATACAACATCAAAATATGTTTATGCTTTTTCTTTAGATAGTAGTGATTTAAAAATTGTAAAATTTAATGTGAATACAGAATGGATGTTAGCAATTGCCTATTATCGTGGTTGGATTATAGAGTACAAAGATAATAATTTTATCAAAAAAATTATTAAAAAAATAGAAGATGCAGATGTAATTATTGCCCCAATTGCCGATAATAGAATGTTTGATTTGATTTCTGAATTTGTTGATGGTAGCATAACAAATGAGCAATGTGAGCATGCACTTGCGGCTACAAATTTAGGCTCACAATATGTAATAAAAACAACTAAAGCAATTAATAATTTAAAATTTATTAAAATTTGTTTTTTATCAAATAATGAAAAAGAAGAGTATAAAAACAAGCGATTAGCTAACAATAATAGTAATTTAAACAAAGTAAAAGTTGCAAGAATAGAGTATCGTGGAAAGGGTCAATATATTGACGAATTTTTAAAATGAAAAAGTTAGATTTTAATGAAAGAAAATTATGCCAGTTGCAGGGTAAATTATTTGAAGAATCTCTTGATAAAACTTATTGTAGTTCATTAATTTTTATTAGAAGATTTATGTCATCAAATTTAGCAAAAAAATTTGATGATTATAGTTTTTTTGTAACTTCTTTAGATTTAAATGATTGTTTTGTCGAACTAGAAAATGAATATGGAAAATCCACATATGGAAAAATAAAATATTCGAGCGATGAAATGTTTTGGATTGGCTATATTTATAGAGCGCTAGCTATTATTTTAAAGCTAACTAGCAAAAAAGTATTTGCATTATTTAACGCGAAAGAAATAATCAAATATTACAATATTTATCATACGTTTGATATTGAACAAGCATGTGAAAAAATGATAGAAAGCATAAATTATCAAGTTCCTAATGTTCAAGAGTATGCTTATAGATTATTAAAAAAATATCTTATACGCGAAAAGTTAAAAAAACTAATCGGTAAAGAAGTAACTGTGTACATTGATAATAAAAATGCATCAGCTTCTATTAATTATGGCTTTATAAAAGAAATAATTACAGTTGATAATGAATATCAAAAAGTTATTACACTTGGAAAAAAGATGGATAATAACGAAGTTTATAAAGGATTAGTATATGCCATTATTGAAAGTGAAAAAGATTTACCAGATAAATTAATAGTTGTTACTAATAAACGGAGATATAATTTAAAAGATATCAATAAGATATTGAGTTATCAAAAAGAAAATTATAAATATAAAGTTGTTAAGTAAAATATTAAATTATCATTTGCATATATTGTAATGGTGATTCTATGAAATTCTATTTGATTGGTATTAAAGGAACAGGTATGGCCGCTTTAGCGGGTATCTTGGTTGACGATGGACATGAAGTAAGAGGCAATGATATTGATCATATTGTGTTTACTAGTGATATTTTAAAAAAGAGAAATATAACTGTTGATGTATTGTTAGAAGATAGCGATATTCCTAGTGATACGGATTTTGTTATTGTGGGACATTCTTTTATTAATCATCCAATTATTGACAAAATAAAAAATAAAAATATTCCTTATAAAGAATATAATCATTTTATTCATGATTATTTTTTTAGTTTATATCAAGTGGCAATATGTGGCACACACGGAAAAACTTCCACAGTGGGATACTTTCATCATGCTATAAGTAATATTTTAGGATGTTCAATGTTACGTGGAGATGGTGTTGGTATCGGGGGATTTGCTAATAATATGATTGTGTATGAAGCATGTGAATATTATGAACATTTCCTTACTTACTATCCTAATACAATTATTATTACCAATATTGATTATGACCATGTCGATTATTTTAAAACGAAAAGGCAATATAATAGTGCTTTTAATAAATTTTGTAAGCACGCTAATAAGGTGATAGTTAATTATGATTATAGAAATAAAATCCATCATCATAATTTATTAACTTATGGAGTAAGCGAAAATGCTGATTATTATTTTAAAAATTTAGATTTAACACA
>CALBGF010000266.1 GCA_937893635.1 uncultured Mollicutes bacterium
AGACATGAAAATGTTACAATATTTTGTGATGAAGAAGCTGCTTCATTATTATTAGAAGAAATGAAATTATAAAATCTTTAAGCGCTTATGTGACAATTGCAAATAAAAAAACTAATACATGGCTAATTATTATAATTTTTTTACCTAATTTGTTTTGGAGTTGTATTAAATGTTTTTTTGAATAATCGATAAAAATAAGTTTCGTTTTCAAAGTTTATTTTTTCACAAATTTCACTGATTGTAATATCAGTGTTTTTCATTTGGTTATAGGCATAATTCATTTTTTGTCTATTCCAGTAATCAGTAATTGATTCACCTTGATATTTTTTAAATTCTCTTCTTATGTGTTCTTTTGTGTAACCAAAAGTATCTAAAATTGAATTGATATCTTTAGAGAAATAGTTTGGTGATTTTAAAATTGCAATTAGAGTGGTAAGCCAAGATTTTTCAACTTTTTTATGAATGGTAGTTGATTTATAAATGAGCATTAATAGATAATTTACTATAACTTTTTCGGCATCAGAATCGCCTTTTAAATATGTGCACAAATATTCACTAGTATCAATATCTTGAACGCTTATATTTAGTTGGTAAATTTTGTCAGTCCTAAAAAATTTATATTGAGAAACTAATTTGTTAAAATAATTTGGTTTTATGATTATATCTCGATGTATGAAATCATATGTTGAATTTTTTAAGGTATGCGAAACACCAAGCGGGATAAAAATGAAATCACCACTTTTAATTTCACTTTCTTTACCATTTAACACATGAATGCAAGATCCTTTGACTACATACAAAAATTCATAAAACTCGTGAGAATGCAATGCTACATCTTCAAAAGCTTTAAGGTGAGTGTGGAGATTTCTGTCTTTTTCAAAGTTATCGACTATTTTAAAAATTAATGAATTATTATACATTGCAATATCATTGTAGTTCATAAAATATCATTATGCAACATTGTTTTTAACATTTATTAGTTTAAAATAAAATTATGAATAGGAAATGGAGCACAACAATGAAGTTAATTAGTAAATTAAAACGCAGTAGTTTTGTCGTATTCTTCAGCCTTTTATTATTATCTTCTTGCAATAATGTTGACACTAATGCAACTTATAAAGTTGACTTTGCTTTAAACACGCCAACTGGACTAGTTACAACAGAACATAGCGCTCAATACATCAAGTACAATGGATTAGTAGAAAAACCTGTTGTTACAGTTATAAGTGATAATGTTGATAATTATCGTATTGAAGGATGGTACACAGATTCATCTTATGCAAGTGATAGTTTATGGGACTTTGATATTTACCCAGTTAAAAATAATTTTACTTTGTACGCTAAATGGACAAAGATGTATTCGGTTAAATTCTTTTTAGAAGGTAACAATGATACACCAGTTTATGAAACTTTGGTTAAACCAAATCATAAAGTCAACAATTGTGATGATAAAGTGGCTGGTTATAAAATTGATGGATATTATACATCAAGTTCTTTTAAAAGTAACGAGGAATTTGATTTTAATACACCAATTAATAATCACACGTCTTTATACTTAAAAACAGATGGATTACTTTATTTTTCTGCTAATACATTAAAAAGAAACTTTACACCAGTTGCCGCTAGTATCAGTGGTTCAACAGTAGGCAATACCACATTGGTTAACACTAATAATGAAGAAGCTCTTCAAGTTAATTTTGGATATTCCGCTAAAGCAAGCAATGGTAATAGTGATCCACATTTACTTTTTGCGGGTGGAAACATTTCTATTTTAAAAAGTCAAGTTGTCACTATAAAGATGAAAAATCTTGGTCCAGCTAAACAAATAGGCTTTTATTTTGTTGGTAAAGATAAATATGGAAACTTTATTGGCGGGGAAGACTTTAGTGCCACAAATGCATTGTATTATAATTTCAAAAGCAATGAGATTAATATGAAAGAATCTGATGAATGGATAGATGTTGAGTTTAATCTAGCTAAAGAAACACTTAACTGGACTAAGATAGATACACTTAATAAAATTCGAATTGAGTCTACTTATGCATCTAAAGATACAAAAGACACCACAAATGTGTTCTTGATAAAAGAAATATCAAGTAAAAATGTACCTAGTTATGATACTCGTAATCCAATGGTTTCTTTTTATGATGGAGAACAAGTAATTTATTCTACAAGAGTTAATAAAAATTTTTTACTAACAAAAGAAACCGCTATCAATATGTGTGCGGGCTATAAAGTAAAAGAATTTTATAAAGATGTTAATAAATCACAAATTTATGACTTTAACAATGCAGTTGATAGTAACGTTAATATATATGTTGACTATGATGATACATTCTATTTTGATGGTAAAGCTATTTCCTCACGTTTTGATATGATGGCTTCTAATGATAGTGGCACAAAAGACTTTGTCCCTACTAAAGGAACAATTCAATATAATGAACAATATGATGCTGCTGACGTAAACTTTGGTTTATCAACTATTGCGGATCCTTACTTATATGTTAGTGAATGCTATGTTCCAATAAATGGCAAAACACAAATTGAAGTTACTTTAAAAAACTTAGGAAATTGTAAACAAATTGCTTTATATTGGGCAGGAGAAACTATTCAAGGTAATGTAATAGATGATTTTGCTGCAGGTTACGAATATTGGAGCAACGCTAATTTAAAAAATAATATGAAAATTACAGATGATTATACTACTTATACTTTTGATTTAGCTTCTAATTCAAAGTGGACTAGTATGAAAGCTATTACTAAATTTAGATTACAAGCGGCATATATCTCAACTTCAAAAGATGATATGTCTAATCGTATGATTATTAAATCAATTTCTGGGAGGTAAGTTATGAAAAAATATAAAATATTGTTATTAGGCGCTATTTATTGCTTATTCATAAGTGGTTGTTCAACCAACAATAATAATGATGAACCAAGAGATGATAAAATAGCTAATTCTCAATACATTTATAATTTACCAGAAGTTAATAAAGAAGAGTTGACTAATTTATCTTCAATGCATGAACTAGGTAGTTCAATTTATCATAGCAATAGAATTAAAAATGCTGTTCAAGGATATTATAGTGACTCTTCGCGTAGCAGTTTTATTGTAAAAAACTCCACGATGCAATTAGATCACAAATTATCTAATGTTGATGGCGATGTTTCAAAATCAAAAGTAGTTTCATCATTTAAAAATAGTAGAGGAGGAGACTACTTTAAAAACTCTATGGATGTTTATATTAAAAGTGGCGAAGATTATGTTTATGGTAAAGATTATGAAGGATACGCTCGTGTAAATACTAATAAATTAGGATATTATTATTATGAAGTAAACGTGAGAGATTACGACTTTTCATCTTTAGGATATGATTTAAATTTAGAAAAAACATTTCATACATATTCTGACCAATTAAGAACTAATTTTAGAGCTATCTCTCAAGGTACAACATCAATTGATGCAATTGGCTTTGAACTTAAGATTTTAAATGAAACTATCAATAAGATAGAAATATATGATGGAAAAGATTATTTTTCATTAAATGATAAACAATTAAATAATGCAAAAAACATTCAATATGTGGCATTTCATATAAAGAATGTTGGTGTTATTGGAACAATCTTTCCTAATAGTGACAACATTAGAGTTAGTTTATCAAAAAATAAATATGCGACAACTTTAAAACAAGAAATGCTAGTCTCTGATGGAAAATTAACTGCAGGACAAGATGCATCGGTTTATAATCGTATTTATAATGATGAAACGAATTCTTTTGAAGGTATTAGAAAAGCCAATCAAATCGAACAAAATCCATATGGCAGTCAACAAATAAATGTTGATGAGTCAAAAGATAATGCTAAATTTTTAGGATATGATTTTGCTCGAGGTGCTTATACATTTAATTTAGATTCCATGTCATTTTATAATGCTTATTATTTGACACCGGATAAAAAATTCTTTGAAAGTATTAATATTACTCCTATTGATAATCGTGACATTTACGTTTATATAAAATGCGATCGACCAGTAGAGGGTGCAACAATTATCGATAAAGATAATGTGCAAATACCAATACCAGTAGAAATATGTAAAAACTTTGGTCATGAAAACGAAGAACCAATATATGAGACAGGGGATCCGTTCTATGGAATATTTATTTTTCCTATTTCAACTACAAAAGGCCAAAATCTATCATTTACATTAATAAGTGTAATGCAAAACTGGGGTAATTATAAAATTAAGCAATTATCTTCAATATCTTACTCAACTGGTTATTACCATATGTCCACTGGTGTTACTGAAACAAACTGTATTGCTCCTTATTTCTGTAATAACTTGGCTACTTATGAAGATTATGGTTGGGGCTGGTTTATTCCTGACTTTAGAGGACCAAGCGGAAAAATGTGGGAGTATGGAGATCCACAATTTAATAGTGTTGGCATTGTGTGTATTCCAACTAATAATTCGACAAGAACAAAAGCTAATTATGTTGGATCAAATATTATATCTTCTGGATTAGTTTATAACGATCTTAAATATAGTTATATCTCTGATGATAATACTTATAAGTTTGATTTACGTCATGTAGAAATGGCGCAAGATGATGAATCTAGAACTTATTATGAAATAGATTTTGAAATGTTAGAAGATGTGAATTTAAAATCAAAAGAATTTTCAATTATTGGCTTTGATGGCAAAAATACTGATTATAAAAAATATGCTTATTTAGATGAATCTAATAATCATGTCGTACTTGATGCAAAAAGAAGTAAAGGTGAAGAAACTTTTAATGTTTTACATCAAGGCACAAGTTATATGTCAGTCTATGATAAGACAAATAATGTAGTTGAAAACAATAATTTTGGTTTAATTGTTAAAGATGCTACAGTAACAAAAAATAATGAAACTAAACCACTGGGTTTAGCAATGTACACTAATTATGGCAAAATTCATGTTAAATCTAATTACGCATCATTGACATTAAAAGAAAATTTAAGACTTAAAAAAGGCGATAAATTGCATTTAGAAATTATTTTATTACCTTTCGGTGATGAAGGAAAGATGTTAGAAAATGGCGATAATGTCTTAAAAGTATATGAAGATAGTGTCGTAGATTCATTAACCGCGATATCAGAAACTGGTACAAATATTAAAGATGGTTATGTGAACACTATTAAAGCCACTAATAATAATGCCAAAGCAATCTATGTGGGTGGCAGTTATAAAAATTATGATGTTACATATGCCTTGAAATTCACTAATTTCACCAAATTAGGAAAGCCAACTATTACTAAAGATAATACTAGTTATCAATATAATAAAGAAGCATTAGGATACGATGGCTATCAAGTTAGTTATGAAAATGGTAGTTTTACTTATTCATTCAATATTACTAAAGCCAGTAGTAATTCAACATATTCAATATCGTTATAGGAGGAAATTGTTATGAAAAAAAGATATTTATCAATAAGTTTATTATTACTTTCTTCATTTAGCTTATTTGCATGTGGAAAACAAGAAAATAGTGGTAATCAAACTAAATACATTGATGTTGACCCACTTGAAATTGAAGGATTTAATAAACAATATTTACCGGTTAAAGACAAAATTTTAAAAAGACAAGGTAATATTAATATTTGCTTAGAATTTGATGGTGCTGAAGAAGCTTATCAAAAAGTTGCAAATGAATATATGCGACTTCATGGTGGCTCTGTTAATGTAAGTATTAAACAATATACAGGCAACTATAGTGACTATATTACTAATCAA
Organism: uncultured Mollicutes bacterium; assembly: GCA_937893635.1. Next base: position 5,774 of record CALBGF010000266.1, read on the forward strand.
ATGAATACTTTAGATATTGTACAAGGTAACTTTATTAATAACATTGAAAATTATTGTTTAAACATGTATCAAGATATTTATAAAGAAAATCCATACGCAGGAACAAATAGTGATGGCGATATTAATTATTGGGGCGATGTATTAACTGAAGAAGCTTATGTTAGTTCCAAAAGTGCCACAAATGCCACATATATTTTAAACTCAGAAAATTTACAAACTGCGTGGTTCGTTAATAAAGTGGCATTAAATGAGGCTGGAAAACATGGCTATAATGTTAGAGACAATAACAATGAACTTACAACCCCAAGAACTTGGGATGAACTAATTGATTTATGTGAAGCAATGTATCAAGCGGGTTATACTCATCCACTTGGTATATCTTTAAATGATGAATCGATTGATTCAATTCAATTTACTTGGTTACTTAGAGTATATGGTGATTATTATTACCGTAATGAATATAAAAATATTGTTACAAATGCTGGATATGAATATGATCCAACCGATAAAAACCCAGAAACAGATGGCGATTGGAGTATTAAAGATACAGTATTCTATAATTCTCTTTTAGATGATCGCCAAGGAGATGACCGTCCTTATATTCAAGGTAGTCAAAAGAAAACAAATTACGTTGGTGCAACAAGTGGAAAATATAAAGAATTTTTGGAACAACTTTATAAAATGAGAAAATACCTTTCTTCTGATGCTAGCCAAACAAATTACTCATTAAATAATGTTCGTAATTATTTTGCATATCAAACAAGAGGCAAAGAAAATTCTCCTCAAATAATATTAGATTATGCTGGTGAAGGATTACTTTTTGCTAAGAGCGATAAGATTGAATATGATTTCTTTGATTATCCTAAGATGGTTTCTGAAGGTGGTTACATTGATGAAAATAGTATCGTAAGAGATGTTGGCGGTAATGGTGGATATTTATCAATCATTAAAAATGGAAAGAGTAATGATCAAGTTAATTTATCATTAGATTTCTTAATGTTCTTAATGTCTCCATATGGTCAAACAATTTATTACGATGCATTAAGTAAAACAAACTTTGCTCCTAAAGGTTTAACAACAGTTATTAATGATTATGTTTTAGTTCCAAGTGAATGGGAATCATTCTTTAAAACAGATAAAATTAGTTTTAATGGACTAGTTGATGAAAATCCTTATGTCATCAGTTATTTAAGAGGTATTGGTGGTATGAGCGAAACTAAAGATGCCTTAAAAACATTAATGCGTGGACTTTTATCTGACACAGGTAGTGATGAAAAAACTGTTAGCCAAGTACAAACAGAATGGCAAAAAGCTTACTTAAATGGTTGGAATGCTTATTGTGATAAGGTTGGTTACAATAAAGAATCTTATAAACGACCTGGAAGCGATGTGACTGGTAAATAATGGAAACTAATAGTAAAAGACACTTTGCTTTTAAAATTACTGCAATAATATCAAGCGCTATTGCATTAATTTTTCTTGTGCTTTCTATTGTTTCTATAATTTTAATTCCCAAAGTATCTCCTTTAAATCCATCAAATAATGAACCGGTTGTTTCTTTAGTAAGCGACACGGATAATTTGTATTATTCAACAACAAATAATATAAATAAAGCTACTAAGGAAAATGAATTAATTAGTTCATATAATTTGATAGAAGATGTTAATACTAAATATTTATTGGATATTACATCTATAAAAAGTCTATATGAAACAGATACTAACCAATTAGTGGCGGTTTCTCAAAACGCTAATGATGGATATTTATTCTTAATTAATAAATTTGATTTATCTTTAAATAGTTATGCTAAATTTAATGGTGAATTTTCTAAATTTGCCACAAGTGGCGATGACATTGTTATTGCATCTAAAACTGGTAAATATACATTATATTCAAGATATAGCATTAATAGTTTTTCTAGTGGCGTTTATAAAAGTGGTTATTATTATCGAATTACTGTAGGAAAAGATCGAAATAGTTATACATTAAATCGAAATGAATCTATTACAACATTAGAAATAGCAATTAAAGATAATTATTTATATGCAATAAATTCTGCTGGAATTAGTGTAATGGATTTAGATTTCACTTATAATAACTTCCATACTGATGAAGTAAAAAACAAGTGGGAAAACACAGAATTTATTGATAAATATGGTGTTAAAGATACACCGACTAAAGATACAATTACCCTTGATTCAAGCTCGTTTAAAGAAAGTACATCTTATTATGATGTAATTGGTCTTTCTATCAGCGGTGGCTTTTTAAATTCTAAACAAAAAGCAGTTTATTATATCGGAACAGATAATTCTTTATATTCCTTAAACTTTAGCGATATAAAAAGAAAAAGACCCGAAGGATCAATAAGCGAAGATAAAATAAATAGATATGAAAATATAAAGTTTAAAAATTTAGTCGAAACTGATGGATGTTTATTTTATGACGATAAAGCAGAAATTGCCTATGTTATTTTTAAAGCATCAAATAATGTTAGTAAAATAGCTTTTGAAAATGAGTCACCTGTATTAGATTTTACAATTAGTGTGGAATTTAATATTGTTTATTTAGTTACTGATCACACTGACGATTATGTTGCTTATTTATTTAACAATAGTAATAAGAGTGAAAGTGGCGTATATTTAGCTAAATATTTTAATCCAACCGCATATTTACATTTTGGATGGACAAAATCAGCATTTATTTATTTCATTGTATTTACAGTGTTATTTGTTCTTGTGTCTATTATTTCATGGCTAGGGACATTAAAGAAAGATTATGATAAGAAAATAATCAAGCAATTTAAGGCTATTTATAAATGTAAGTTTATATATTTAGCAATGGCTCCATCATTAATATTGCTAATTATGTTTTGCTATTATCCCGCAATTGCTTCGATTGGATTATCATTCTTTGATTATACAAAAGAAAATCCAGCGTTTAACTGGAACAATTTTGCTAATTATAAATTTGTATTTACAGATCCTAATATGCTAAGTGCGTTTAAAAATATGTTTTTATTCTTACTTGTTGATATTGTTACGGCAGTATTGCCACCTTTGATTTTCGCTTTCTTCTTATCAACAATGAAAAATAAAAAATTATCCAAAATAATGCGAACATTATTATTTATTCCTGGCATAATTCCTGGCATTGCTGGTAATCTTATTTGGAAAGAAGCAATACTAGGTAATTTTGGTGTTCTTAATGAATGTATTAAAGCTTGTGGCGGTAGTGTGATTAGCTTTTTAGCTCAGTCTTCAACGGCAAAGTGGTCACTATTATTAGTGGGATTCCCTTATGTAGGAAGTTATTTAATTTTCTATGGCGGAATGATGAATATTCCAAGCAGTTATTACGAGGCTTGCGAATTAGAAGGAGTAGGGCCATGGAGAAGATTTGTACGTATTGATATTCCGTTAGTATTTCCACAATTAAAATATGTCTTTGTTTGTTCGATAATCAATTCAATGCAAAACTTTGCTCGAGTTCAATCAATTACTAATGGTGCTTATGACACTAATGTGCCGGTACTTGAAATGTATGATCAAATTATGGATGGAAATTATGGCAAAGCTTCGGCAATTGCATCAATTATATTTGTTTTATTGTTCTTTGCAACATACTTCACAATGAAACAAAAGAAAAAGGAAATGAAGGTGTAATTTATGGTTAAACAAGGAATTATTAAAAAGACTATTGACCGTCGTACATTTCAAATTGGTATTAACATCTATATTATTTTGTGTACAATATTTTGCTTGATACCATTATTTGTAACGATTTTAAACTCTTTGAAATCTAATGAAAATATTATCTTATCTATATTTGGATTCACAATTTCTGGAAGTGCAACAGCCGAAAACTACACACTAGCTTTCAATGCTATTAAAACTTACTTCTTTAGAACGATAATACTTTCCTTAATTGGCGCAACAGTGGATGTTATGCTTGGTGCTTTATTAGCGTATATATTTTCTTTTAAAGAATTTCCTGGCAAAAACTTCCTCTTTATGATGTTTATATCAGTAATGTTATTACCATCAATTATGGGTATGCCAATCTTACTTCCATTAGTGAAAGATACTCTTCATTTAGCAGATTCAGAGTTTTTATCTTATATTGGTTACTTATTACCAAACTTTGCTGGTGGACAAGTAACAGCTTTATTCTTGTTTAAAACATTCTTTTCACAACAACCCAAAGATATTTATGAATCAGCAAGAATAGAAGGCGCAAATGATATTACAATATTTTTCAAAATCACATTTCCACTAGCGTTCCCAATTATTTTATTCCAATTTGTTGGAATATTTACAAGCTTATATAACGATTATTTATGGCCTAGTTTGTTATTTAATACTGATTATACAACTTTAATGCCAATACTTGTTAAGCAACAAACGGTATTCTCAAACTTAAGCCAAAGTGGCGCGACATATGCAATGTATATGCTTTCTTCGATACCATTAATTATTGCCTCAATTGTTTCAATGAAACACTTTGTAGGCGGAGATTTTGCTAGTGGTATGAAGTTATAGGAGGAAAAAACAATGGCAACATTAAAACTTGAAAATATCAATAAAATTTATGATAACAATGTGCAAGCAGTTCATGATTTTAATTTAGATATTAATGATAAAGAATTTATTGTATTTGTTGGACCATCAGGATGTGGTAAATCCACAACTCTTCGTATGATTGCGGGTCTAGAAGAAATTACTAGTGGTAATTTATATATCGATGGCACTTTAGTTAATACGATGATGGCAAAAGATCGTGATATTGCAATGGTTTTCCAAAATTATGCTTTATATCCACATATGACAATATATAAAAACATGAGTTTTGGATTAGAAATAAGAAAAATTCCTGTTCCAGTCTTAGATAAAGATGGTAATGAAATAAAAGTCATTGATAAAAAAAGAATTAAATATTTATCTAACAATATCCGTGAATGGAAAAGACAAGATGAAAATAACAATCCGAAAAAGTATAATGAACAAATTTCAAAAGCAGAGGAAGAAATTAAATATTTAAGTTCTAATGCCACTGCAACAAAAGTTAAGTATATTCATATGAGTAAAGCGGAAATTGATAAGCGCGTGAAAGATGCAGCGGAAATTTTAGGATTAACACAATATTTAAAAAGAAAACCAGGCGAACTTAGTGGCGGACAACGCCAAAGAGTGGCACTAGGAAGAGCAATAGTAAGACATCCTAAAGTATTCTTAATGGATGAACCTTTAAGTAATCTTGATGCTAAATTAAGAGTACAAACACGTAAAGAAATTATAAAAATCCATCAAGAAGTAAACGCCACAACAATATATGTTACTCATGATCAAACAGAAGCAATGACTATGGCAGATAGAATTGTCATTATGAAAGATGGATTTATTAAACAAATTGGAATTCCTAAAGAAGTATATAATGACCCAAATAATATGTTTGTTGCAGGATTTATTGGAAGCCCAAGTATGAACTTTTTTAAAGGAGTCATAAAAGGTAACAAATTCATCTTTAATGGAGATGAACAAGTATCTGTAACTTTAAAAAATGCCCCTAAAAAATATAGTGATAAAGAAGTTATATTAGGCGTTAGACCAGAAAGCGCATATATAAAAGGTGATTTAATTAATAAAGAGTTAACAAATTATTCTATTAAAATAAATTGTACTTTAGTGGAAATGTTAGGCAACGAACAACTTGTTTATGGTGATATTTCCGGACAAAGTTTTTATAGCAAAATTTCTAGCGATATTGATGTTAAAGTTGGTGGAACTTATGAATTTGCTTTCGATGTCGATAAGATGTATTTGTTCGATATAGATACAGAAGAAAGGATTAAATAAAATGTTTGATTCTATTAAAAAAGTGTTTGAAAAGTTTTCTTTCACTGACGAAGAATCTAGTGACATAAAAAGACATCCGATTTTAAGTAATAGAAATATAAATTATTGTTTTAAAGTATTAACTAATTATGTAAATAACAACAATTTTAAAGATGTAATTATAAAAGCTGATTATGGGGAAATCTATTATGTCGATGATATATACGAAGTTACTTTGATATTACTAAGTAATGAAGAGAATAAAACATTAGTGTCTTGCCATGTTTTATCTTCTAAAAGAGGTAAAAGCCGAGAAAAATTATATGCAGTACTTGACACTATCAACAAGGTTATAAACGAAAGGGTAAGTAATTTATGAAATATATATTTCCTAAAAGAATAAAAGCATCATCTAACATTGCTAATGTTAGTGATTTATTAAAAGAAGATACAATACAAGTGGATATTGATCCAATTGGTTCTATCTGCTTTCAAAATAATGATTATGTTATTTTCGATTTTGGCAAAGAACTTAATGGTGGTATTCGCTTACTTACATCATCTATCTCTCAAAACGGAAAAATTAGATTAAGATTTGGCGAATCTCTAACTGAAACATGCATTGATATAAATGAAGAAACATGTGCCACAAATGACCACGCTTTAAGAGACTTTGAAGTTAAAGTACCACAAATGAGTGATCAAACATTTGGACAAACTGGATTTAGATTTGTGCGAATTGATTTTAGTGGTGACTTTTGGAATGTTCAACATATCATTGGCGCAATTGACGTTGATGACCGAGAAGAAGTGGGCGTTTTTAAAAGCGATGACCAAAGATTAAATGATATTTGGAATATTGCTTCTTATACTTTGAGAGTAAATTTACATAATGGTGTTATATGGGACGGAGTTAAAAGAGATCGCCTTTGTTGGATTGGCGATGCTTATAATGAAATTAAAGCATTAGAATGTCTTTATGATAAACAAGATGAAATTAAAAACGTTTTAGAATTTACTATTAAAGATTTAGAAAACATTTTCTTTAACGCTAATATGATTCCAACAAGTTATACATTGTGGTGGATAATAATTTTATTAGAAAAATATAAACACGATGATGATGCTAAATATTTAGAAAAACAAGTAAGCATCTTAAAACCATTAATTAAGAGAATTAATAGTTATATTGATGAAAATGGAAGTATTAAATTGCCATTTAATTTCGTTGATTGGCCAACACACTGTAATAATCCACAAAACGAATTAGATTATATGAAATTAAATGACGAGGAAGTTGGCGTTAAAGCCTTAACTCTTATTGCTTTTAAAAAATTAAAGAAAGAACTAAATAAAATAGATGTTCATAACTTAGATGAAGATTTAAACTCAGCAATAAGTAAATTAGATAATTCTACTTATGAAGTTCAACATTTTAAACAAGTTGCAGCTTTAGTTTATCTAGCTTCTAAAGAAGATAAAAATTGTCTAGATATTCTTGAATTAGGAAAAGCTAAAGGATTATCTACATTCCAAAGTTACACAATTTTATCGGCATTAGCTAAATTAGGCAAGCATGATGAAGCATTAGAAATTATTAAAGAATATTATGGCAAAATGATTGATTTAGGCGCTACGACATTCTTTGAAGACTTTGATATTGATTGGGCAAATAATGCTGCAAGAATTGATGAATTCCCAAAAGAAAATGAAATTGATTTCCATGCAACATATGGTCAGTTTTGTTACAAAAAATATCGTCACTCTCTTGCACATGGTTGGGCAGTAGGTGTCATTCCTTACATTGTGGAAAATGTTATTGGTTTAAAGCAAATTTCTAAAAATCATTTTACATTAAAGCCAAATTTATCGTCGTTAAATGAAATTCATTATGTTTATCCTCATGAATATGGAAAGATAAAATTCGATATGAAAAAAGTAAATGGTCATGTTGAAGTAGAAATAAATGGTCCTAAAGGAATAACAATCGAACTCCAGGAGGTAATGTTATGAGAGTAAATTCTAAATTATTACTTTGTATGACTTTAGCGCTTGCTATGGCTAGTTGTAATAACACCAAAACATATACGCTTACTTATGTAAATGGTGATAGTAGAACGACAATTAAAGTAAAAGCAGGTGAGGTAGTGGAAGAGTTATTAAGTATTGAAACCAAAACTGGTTATGATGCTTATTGGACCATTGATGATAAACAAGTTAGTGATGGCTTAGTTTATGATTATGGGGAAGATAAAGAAGCAGTATTAGTTTATGTGCCACATACTTGGAAAATTGTTTTTGATAATGAAGAACATACAAGAATTAATGTGACATATGGTCAAGCTATAGGAACATTACCCGATATTCCTTCAAAAACCGGTTATAAAAATGGTGTTTGGAAAATTGAAGATACTATTATTACTTCTTCAACTATTTATAATTGGGACAAAGATACATTAGCAACACTAGAATATGACAAAGAATTATACGTTTTAAGCTTCGAAGGTCTTCCTGAGGGCAATAATATTAAAATTGCTTATAACTCGTTTGTAGGGGCCTTGCCGGCCGTTCCAGAGTATACTGGCGATATTAAAGAACATTTTGTTGGTTACTGGAGCATTGATAATGAAACAATTAATGAAAACACCATTTGGAAATATGAAGAAAATAAAGCTGCTAAACCAGTTTATAAAGCATTTAGTAACAATTTAGAAAATGGCACTACAATTAATACAATGTCTAGTGTTATTCAAGAATTATATGACGCTAAAGAAGAAATGCCTTCTAGTGATGGTGGTTCATTATTGGAAGTTGCTAAAAAATATATTAATAAAGAAAACAATTTGACTAATATTAGTTATAAATTAAGTTGGAGTGAAGTAAAACCATTTGAATATTCTATAGTTAGTGTAAGTGATAATATTAATTTCCAGAACGCAAAAAAATATGTAACATACAATCATTACATTAATTTGAGTGATTTAAAAATGAATACTACTTATTACTATCAAATAGAAGGTGTTGAAGGCAATTATTCTGTATTGTCTGATATATATAATTTCAATGTATCAGATGGTGCAAGAATCATGTCTATTGATGGAGTTGAGAACTTCCGTGATATTGGTTCATATCAAACTACTATTGAAAACAAAAAGATTAAACAAAATATGATTTACCGAAGTGGTAACGCTGATGGAATTACTATTTTAGGTAAAAAACAAATTAAAGAATTGTATAACCTTAAAACAGAATTAGATTTAAGAGAAAAATCTTATTGGGTTAATCAATCTTATTTTGGCGAAGATGTTCAATATAAACATGTAAGTAACGAACAAGGTGGGGTTTATTATATTGATCGTGGTGTTGATTTAGATCAAACTGGCATTGCTACTGGTGGAGTAACATTAAAAGAAGAACTATTAACTTTTATAGATAGTAATAATTATCCAATTAATTTTCATTGCGCCATTGGTAGAGATAGAACAGGTACGCTAGCAATGTTTCTATTAGGACTACTTGGAGTAAGTGAAGCGGATATTTGCTTTGATTATGTCATTAGTTTAATTAGTGGTAATGCTAAAGCAAATAATGAAGCACAATTATTAGAACTTTATAACAATATTTATCAAACAATGCAACATATAAAGAATTTAACAGGTCAAACAAAATTTGATGAAGCTGTTAAAGCTTATTTAACCACTAACTTCACTGGATCTAACGAATCGGCCAAAGTGGGATTAACTAACGAGCAAGTTGATTCGATTAAAAATATTATGTTGGAGGATAAATAATCATGGAAAGAAAATTATTTATAAGTTTAGGAATGTTACTATTCGGTGTAATAAGTTCAAATGTTTCCTCTAATAATGCTTTAGTTAATAAACAAATTAGAAGAGCTACCGGCGATGAGCATAAACTAATTTTTAAAGATAATGCTCGAGGAGTAGGAAACTATGCTTCATCTAAAAATGGTTGGTGGAATGTTGATAGTTGTACATTTGCAAATAACACAGTAACTATACCAAATGGTTCAACAGCCTACTTTTCTAATGGTAGTATTAAAGCAAATGAAACTTATGTTATCTCTTATGATTTAAAAACTAAAGGAGATGCTTATTTCAAATTTGAACTTAATACACCTACATGGAAAAACTTTCAAATTGGTACATTTAACAATAGTGACTATGTCCATTATGATTTAATTTATACATCAACTACTGATTATAGTGATATGCAATTTTATTTCCAAGTAACTGGTGGAGTAGAAATATATGTTCAAAACTTATATGTGTATAGTACTACTTCTATATCAGTAACTGAAGGACAAGCAATAGGTACTTTACCAGAAATAGCTTCAGCAGAAGGTAAAAAAGGATATTGGACTATTGATGATACTAAGATTACTAATGAAAGTATTTATAATTATAGTGTTGATAAAGTAGCTCATGCTAAATATGAGGATGTTTGTTCAATTACTTATCATAATGGCGGTGCAGTAGATTTTGCTAGTGATACTAAATATTGGAATAGTGGAACAAACTTAGTTAAAGAAGATAATGTACTTCATATGAAAAATGAAGATAACTTAACTGATCAACCAATACATACTTATGATGTAAGTGATTCATCATTTACAATGTTAGAAGCAGGTAAGAAATACAAATTAGTATTTGATATAAAGTGTGATAATTTATATTTACGAATTGCTAATTGTTCGCCTTGGGAAATGCTATTAGAAGGATGGACTAATCACACAGAATACACAAAGAAAGAATTAACATTTGTAGCTTCCTCTAGTGGAGTAGCAACAATAAGATTTAGAGTAGATACAACAGGTAATGTATTTATTAAAAATTTAAGATTATATGAAATTTCTACCATTGAATATTCTAAAGACCAATCATTAGGTACTTTGCCTACAATTAAGTCACAAGGAAAGTATAATGAAGGCACTTGGACTATTGATGGACAAGATATTACGAGTGAAACAATATTTAACTATGAAACACTAAATAAAGAAGCATATGTTAAATATTTAGAAAAGTTTACACTTACTTATTATGGCGCAGAAGATATTTATACAACTAATTTAGCAAAAAATATTAATTATTGGACTAAACAAGGCAATGTAGATTTATCAAAATCTTATGATGAAGAGGCTTTAGTATTTAAAGGTGAAAACTCAGCAATGATAAGATATTGTGAACCTAATGTATTTAAGTTGATTGAGGGCGAAACATATGTTATTAAAGGTAAAATTAAAACAGGTGATAGTAAAATTCATTTAGTTATTAATAATGACTGGGCTAACACAATTTTATTAACTCATTATCAAGCTAAAGAATATCAAGAAATAAATATTGAATTTATTGCTCCTAAAAACGATGGTGATAATTCTTTTATTGATTTTCAACTTGCTAGCGCTAATGGGGAAAAACAATTTTCTATCAAAGATTTTTATATAACCCATATTACAAAATTAAATTATTCCGCTAATGATAGTTTGAGTGATTTGCCAAACTTTCCACAAGGTAGCGGATGGGTGGTTGATAATACTTTGATTAATAAAGAAACTAAATATAATTTTAGTGATGATAAAATTGCTTATTTAGCTCCAATTATCTCCTATAATGGTGAAGAAAATATTACTTATCGAATTGGAAGAGAAATAACTATTGATGGTTTGGATATTAAGTCTTTCTATGCTGGTGAAAACTCTTATAAATATACTTGGTATAACACTAATAATGAAGTTGTTAATGAATTAACTCAACCAGGTAGTTATAAATTAGGCGTAAGAGCAGTTGATATTAATGGAAGTATTTCATTAAATGAAGTAAGAATTAGTGTTAATGTTTTAGAAAGAGATTCAATTGCTCCTAATTGGACAAGAGACGGAGAAAAATATATTTATCCAGAAGAACTTAATTTAAAAGTTCATGCTGGATGGTATGCACAATTAAATTTAGAAGCTTTAGATGATATCGATGGTATCGTTGAGGTTACATATGATTTTAATGGTTTAGTAGATGAATTTAATAGATTTGTTGTTGGTAGTGGTGACGTAAAATGTATTGCTAAAGATTTTAGCGGCAACCAAATTCAAATTATTATTCATCTTGTAGTTGTGGAGTAAGTTTATGAAAAAGGGATTTATTACAATACCAACAGATAGCAATTTTGTTGAAGGGACTAAAAAGTTCATTGACTATTGGGGAGCGGATGCAGTTAGAGATTGTGATGGTACAACTCTACCTGAAAATGTAAAAGATTTTAACTGCGAAGTTTATAAAACATATTTTATTGTTCGTGGTGATAATGCATACGCTAAAAAGCATAAAGAATATCTTCAAAATTTTGCTTTGATTTCAAAAAGATATACAGCATTTAGTGATACTTTAGAAATACCGTTATTAGAAGATATTATTGAAGGTCAATGCGAAGTTAATTTATTTGAATATAAAAAATATTGGCAAGTGTTTGATCGAACAACTGGTAAATTGCATCAAGATTTTGATTATATTGGAGATAACAAGGTACTAATTAAAAATGCTAAAAAGTTCCATGAGTATACTGTGAATTATTTTGCTTTAAATACTTGGGATCCAGTTCAAATTTATAATTATGTTACTAATAATTGGACATGTGAAAAAGATTTAGATTTAGATCCGATTTATGATGAAGCATTAGAACATATGTTGGTCAATATGGAAAATTGGCTTAAAGAAAACAAGGATGTTACAGTTGTAAGATTTACTACTTTCTTTTATAACTTTTTCTTCTTATGGATTGATGGCAAAAAACAAAAATTATTCGATTGGCATAACTATGCTTCGACTGCTTCACCAAAAATGTTTGAAAAATATAAAGAAATATATCACGAGGAAATTACATTAGAAGATTTAGTAACTGAAGGATATTACGCTAATAGATTTATAGTTCCTAATGCAAGAACAAGAAAGTATATAGATATGGTACAAAAACTTTGTTGTGGTTGGGCAAAACAATTTGTTGATTTGTGCCATAAGTATAATAAAAAAGCTATGATGTTTGATGGGGATAATCGTATTGGCACTGAGCCATATAATCCTTATTTTGCTTCAATTGGCTTAGATGCTGTTGTTGGTGCACCGCATAGTGGTATATATATTCGTCAATTATCATCAATGACAGGAATTAAATACGTAGAAGGAAGATTAAATCCTTATTTCTTCCCAGATACTATTCCTAATGATGAAAAAGCTACGAACGATTTAACAATATTTTGGAATAATGAAAGAAGAGCTATGCTAAAGAAACCTCTTGATCGTATCGGCTTTGGTGGTTACTTATCTTTAGCAAGTAAATATCCAAAATTTTGTGAAACAATTAAAAATATATGTGATGAATTTAGACTTATAAAAGAAAATGCTGGTAAAGAAGGTGCCTTAAATCATGTTAGTGTTGGAATCATTTCTTATTATGGAAAACTAAACACTTGGATGATGAATGGTATTGGCATTGATGATGTTTGGCAAGATAATGAAGCTTATAGTGGATTATTATTAGCTTTAGTGGGACAACCAGTTGATGTAAAGTTTATATCATTTGATGAAATCGTTAATGGAGAAACTATTGACGTCGATGTATTAATTACTAATGGAATTCCTCAAACATCTTTCTCCGGAGGAGAATGTTGGAAAAACGAATTATTGGTTTCTAAAATTCGTGAATTTGTCTTTAATGGTGGTGGATTTATTGGCATTGGTGATGCAAGTGGATACCAATATCAAGGTAAATATTTCCAATTATCAGATGTAATGGGTGTTGATAAAGAAGTTGGTTTCTCTTATATGCTCTACCATGATTTAGATGTTGATTTACATAAACATTTTATAACAGATGGATTAGATAATTTAAATCTTCTTAATTATAGTGCTTCGGCTTCTAAAAGTGTTTATTCACTTGGCGCTAAAGTGCTAGATGTTCGTTATGATAATCATTTTCCAAAAGGTTCTCCACATACTGGACATTTGTCTTTAGCAATAAATAATTATGGCTTAGGCAGAAGCGTGTATTTTGCTGGTTTAGCGGATGGATATGAAAATAGAAGAACAATCTATAAATCAATTTTATGGGCCGCTAAAAAAGAAGAAAAATTATATAAAGCATTTAGTAAAGCTTTTGAAACTGACTGTTTCTATTATCCATCAAGTGGAAATTACGCAATTATAAATAATGTTAATAAAGAAATCAAAACTACTTTTTATGATATAAATCAGAAAAGTAAAGAGATTATATTAAAACCAAATGAAATTAAATGGATTAAAGGTGATAAGCATGAAAATTAAGGCAATTGTCGTAGGATATGGAGATCGAGGTAGTGTTTATAGTAATTATGCTATAACGAATCCAGATAAATTTGAAGTTGTGGGTGTCGTAGACCCTAATCCTTTTAAGCAAGCATTATGTAAAGAAAAATTTAATTTAAAAGATTCACAAGTTTTTTCTAGCATTGATGATTGCTTAAAAACTAAACCACAATGTGATTTATTTATTAACGCCACTATGGATCAATATCATTATGAGATTATGAAAGCAATATTAAATGCTAAGTATAATCTTTTAACAGAAAAGCCAATTGTGGGTGACAAAGATCAATTATTAGAACTTAAGTCTTTAGCAGAAAAAAATAATTGCCAAGTATTTGTTTGTCATGTTTTAAGATATACTCCTTTTTATGCCACTATTAAAAAGATGATATTAGAAAATAAAATTGGTAAAATTTTTTCTATCCAAATGGATGAACATGTAGGCATTGCTCATTATGGTGGAAGTTATGTTCGTGGTAAATGGAACAATGAAGAAAAATGTATGTCTTCTTTCTTATTAGCAAAAAGTTGTCATGATATTGATATTATGTGTTGGCTTAATAATAATACAACACCAACTGAGGTTGCGGCTTTTGGTGGAAGATACTTTTTTACAAGAGAAAATGCACCCAAAGAATCTACTGAATCATGCTTTGATTGTCCTTTAGAAAAAGAATGTTTATATAGTGCAATAAAACATTACATTGAATGTAACTGGTCGAGCAATTTAACTTGGCCACAAATTAATAAAAAAATAGAAGATATAACTTTAGAAGATAAGGTTAATTTCTTAAAAAATTCTTTGTATGGGAAATGTATCTTTAAAGTTGATGAAGCAGATATTACTGATCGTGAAGCAATTATAGTTAATTTTAAAGATGGATCAGTTGGAAACTTTAATCAAATTGGCGGAGCGCCACAAGCAGGAAGATACATTCACATCGTTGGCAGTTTAGGAGAAATTGTTGGAAATGCCGAAAGCGGCATTATAACTTATATGCCTGCAAGCAGAGATTCTTTGATTTGTGAAAAAATTGAAATAGATGTTAATAAAGAAATTAATACAAACTTTGGTTTCAGTGGACATATGGGCGGAGATTACGCCATTATGGAGTCAGTCATAAATTATTTAAATGGTGACAAATCATCAATTTCAATAACTTCACTTAATGATTCGATTAATAGTCATCTTGTTGTTTTTGCTTCCGAAGAAGCTAGAAAAAAAGACAAAGTAGTAAAGGTATAATATGGAAAAGAAATATTTTGAGTTAGCTAAACCAATTTGGGCTAAAGGCAAAGAAGAAGAGTTAAATAGTTGTTTGTTTTTTAAAACAATTATTAATAAAAAAGGAATTTGCAAAATTAATGTAACCGCAAATAATTTTTATCGTATTTTTATTAATGGCAAACTTAAATTTTATGGTCCTAGTAGAGATGCACATTTTTATTATCGTGTTGATGAATATAAAGTTAATTTGAATCAATCGGAAAATATTATCATTATAGAGGTATCAGGAAGTAATTGTTATTCATTTTATACCACTAATACAAGACCATTTTTACTTTGTGAAATAAAAGATGAAGATAATAGTGTGTTAAGCTATACAGGTGATAATGAATTTTTAACTTTTAATAATGATACAAGAATTAGAAAAGTTACACGCTTTTCTTATCAAAGACCATTTAGTGAATCGTATGTCATTGATCGAAAATTACATTATTTCTTTCTTGATGGTATTAATGCATATACCAAACTTGAAACTAAAATTTTAGAAAATGTAAAATTAGATAAAAGAATAGTTCACTATCCTAAATTATCTAAAGTTAAATTTAATTTAGAAGAATTTGGAACTGCCTTTATTAATGAGAACAAAAAAATATATGAAGATCGTTATCAAACAGCAGATTTCTTAAAACTATTTCCAAAAAGTGAATGGGAAATAGACTCTAATAAAGTTGCTAGTCAGTTAGATTTTAAATTAGGACAAGAGAAATCTAAACTACTCAAGAGTATGGAATTTAACACATATTCTAATGATGTTTCTTTAACTGGCTTTATTAATTTAAATGTTAATGTAAAAAAAGAAACACTCATATATATTCTTTTTGATGAAGTAGATATAAGAGATAACAATAATCCTAATTTAATTGGTATTACTTTTTACCGAAATACTACACATAACTGTGTGACTTATTCTTTGAAACCAGGATATTATAATTTAATCACTTTTGAACCATATACTTTAAAAAATGCTCGAGTTGTTGTATTGAGCGGAGAAGTATTTATTCATAGCTTTAGTTTAATAAAATATGAAAATCGAGATGTAAAAATTAAATATGAGTTTGAAAATGAAAAAATAAATCTTGTATTAGATGCTGCAATTAATACTTTTAAACAAAATGCAGTTGATTTATTGACTGATTGTCCGAGTAGAGAACGTGCGGGTTGGTTATGTGATTCATTTTTTAGTGGACAAGCTGAACCAATCATTACTGGAATAAATTTAGTTGAAGAAGCATTTTTAGATAATTATTCAAAATGTGATAAATCGCAAGTTCCTTCTGGAATGATACCAATGTGTTATCCAGGTGATTTTCCTGATAAAGGATTTATCGCTAATTGGAGTCTATGGTATATTTTAGAAATTTATAATTATATAAATAGAGGCGGAAACAAATCTATTTTAAAATCTTCAATTTCTAATATTAAAGGGTTACTTAATTATTTTAAAAATTTTGAAAACGAATATGGTTTACTTGAAAATCTTCAAGGTTGGATTTTTGTTGAATGGAGCAAAGCTAATGATTTAGATTTTGTTAAAGGTATTAACTATCCTTCTAATATGCTTTATAGTGAAGCACTTATTAAAGCTGGTGAACTACTAAATGATAAACCTTTAATCAAAAAAGGTAATGAATTGAAAAAGACAATTCATAAATTTTCTTTTAATGGCGAGTTTTTTATTGATAATTCAATTAGAAATGAAAAAAATGAAATTGTTCCAACTGACCATACAACAGAAACTTGTCAATATTATGCATTTTATTTTAATATAGCTAACAAAGAAGAAGATTCTAATTTGTTTAATACTATGATTAAGTATTTTGGAGAATATCGTGATGATAAAACTGTTTATCCTAATGTTTATAAATCAAATGTTTTGATGGGAAATCTTTTAAGATTAATGATTTTGAATAGATATAATTTATCAAAACAAGTTTTTAAAGAATCAATTGATTATTTTTACAAGATGGCTATAAAAACTGGAACATTATGGGAATTTGATTCAGTGTATGCAAGTTTAAATCATTGTTTCACGAGTTTTTTAGTTAATATTATTTTAACCGCTAATTTTGGGCTAGAATCAATTGATTATAAAAACAAAATTATTTATATGAAAAATAGCGCTTTATTAGAAACCGCTAAGGTGGAAATACCAATTAAAAATGATAAATTTATAATTACTGCTAGTGAAGGAAAGTTAAAATATAAATTGCCAAAAGATTATAAGATAATTTGGAAATAAGATAATATTATTTTAAAAGTGGGTTCTGGATTGAACTCATTTTTTTGTGCAAATAAAAACACAAGAGGCTGAATTTTCTCTTGTGTTTAGATAAGTGTTAATTATTTAGAATATTTTTTCTTTTCGATAACATAATAACCAGAAATTGTTACAATTCCTAAAATTGCAAATAATACAATTAATGAAGTCTTATCATAATTATTAGAAGAAGTAATAACTATGCCAGAATTAATTCCATATTCTCCTTCAGTTTTAATGGATCCATCTAAAACATTTTTAATGTAATTGATTGTTGCTCCAATTGTAACTTCTTCAACATCAAGTGTATTATTAATAATATTTTTATCAGTATCACTTAATGATTCATATTTTTCCATTAAATTGTTAAATGTTGTTTGAGCTTCGCTATTTTTAACTAATATAGCACAAATACCATTTTCTCCACCAAGTGCACGTAATTGTTTCCATTCGGCAACGAATTTGTCAGTTGTGTATAAATCATATTTTACATAAGCGTCTTTATTTGCAGAACTATAATTAAATTTTGTTTCATTGGTAATAGTTTCACCATCAATAGTCCAAACACCAGTATCAAACTTTCCAAGATTGATTTCAGGCAAAGCACCTAATGATTGATCTTTAGAATATTCAATGGTAGAAATTTCATATAATCTTAAATTTTTAATAAATACATTACCTGTTGTATCTACTCTAAATCTTATTGTTGCTACTCCACTAGAGGAAGCTACAAATGTTAATTCTTTCTTTGTGTATTCTGTGTGATTAGTCCATCCTTCTAATAGCATTTCCCAAGGCGAACAATTAGCAATTCGTAAATATAAATTATCACACTTTATATCAAATACTAATTTGTATTTCTTACCTGCTTCTAACATTGTAAATGATGAATCACTTACATCATAAGTATGTATTGGTTGATCAGTTAAGTTATCTTCATTTTTCATATGAAGTACATTATCTTCTTTAACTAAGTTTGTTCCACTATTCCAATATTTAGTATCACTAGCAAAATCTACTGCACCGCCATTATGATAAGTAATTGAACAAACATCCTCATATTTAGCATGAGCTACTTTATCAACACTATAATTATAAATACTTTCATTAGTAATCTTAGTATCATCAATAGTCCAATATCCTTTTTTACCTTCTGCTGAAGCTATTTCTGGTAAAGTACCTATTGCTTGTCCTTCAGTTACTGATATAGAAGTAGTACTATACACATATAAGTTTTGAACATATATTTCTACTCCACCAGTTACTTGGAAATAAAATTGCATAGAATCAGTATCTTTGCTTGGTGTATAAACAAAATCATAATGGATATAATCACTATTATTTGTTAATACTTCTGGTTGGAGATTTGTCCAGTCTGGTGAATTTGCATTAAACAAGAAATATGTATCTCCTTTAGTTTTTAAATCATAAGAGATAACATAGGTTTCATTTGCTGCAACACTACCTACATTAAACCAAGAGAGAGCACCAGTAGGTATAGTTACTGTGTTATTTGTAAACGATGCAGCCCCAGTACCTGTCTCCCACCAACCAGCATTAGATAAAGCATAGTTTCCTAATCCTCGAGCATTATCTTTAAAAATTAGTTTATGCTCATCGCCGGTAGCTCTTCTAATTTTTCTTACATTATTAGCAGAATTATTACTTGCGGAACCGGCGCCAAATACTACTGCTAAAGATGCTAATAATATAGACGTCTTTTTTAAGTTTTTCATTTTCAATTTTCCTCCTTTTATTTTGTTTGAAAAAATTAAACTTGTAATATATATATAATATATATTACACCACATAAATATTAGTGTCAATAAAGCGCTTCCATATTTACCGCGCTTTTTGAAAAAAATTAGCCTAATTTTTGTAAAAAAAATATCATAATTTGATTTATTAGCATATTTAAAAAAATATCTATTAAAAATGTCACTTATTTTATATAATAAAAATACATAAGGGAGAGGTAAATTTATGAAGAAAATTAAAGCAATTGTTAAAGATAAAACCACTATCGAATTAGTGGAATCAGGAGAAGTTGGAGATATTATTGATTTAAGTGATTTAGTGGAAGTTGACACAAGTTATTTAGAAACAATTAT